>DATGYF010000531.1:0-9918 GCA_035298145.1 Terriglobales bacterium
CTTTTCCAGGAACAGCTATTGCGCATGGCCATGGTGGTCGCAGGATTCAGCGGCGGCGAGGCAGAAGAATTGCGCCGGGCCATGGGATTCAAACGCTCGGAAAAACGCATGAAGGAAATCGAAGCCAAACTGCGCGCCGGCATGGAGCGCAACGGTATTTCACGCGAAGCCCAGGAGCAGATCGTGCTATCGATCACTTCTTTCGCGCTCTATGGATTTCCCGAGTCCCACGCTGCCAGCTTCGCGCTGATCGCTTACGCCAGCGCCTATCTGAAGTGTCACTACCTGGCGGCCTTTACCGCCGCTCTGCTCAATAACCAGCCCATGGGCTTTTACCGCCCAGCCACAATTGTGAAAGACGCGCAGCGCCACGGGCTGAAAATATTTCCCATTGATGTGATGAAGTCGGAGTGGGAGTGCACAGTCGTCGGAGCAGTCGTCGGTCGTCAGTCATCAGTCGTCAGGGCGGTCGTTGGTCGCCGGTCGTTGGCCGTTGGCCAAAAACTTTGCCCGGAAGATGTCCCCGAAGATGCCGCTACTCCAGCCGCGGAGCGGCGAGAGAATGTAGCCCACGGCGTAAGCCGTGGGTCAGCCGCCGAGGAGAACCGAGCCCCGGAGGGGCGAAAGATGTCAGCCTCAACCAACGGCGGGCGGGACGCCCACCGAACAGCCGGCGGGACGCCGGCGCTACGCATTGGCCTTCGTTACGTTCGCGGGCTACGGGAGGATGCTGCCCGCGCAATCGTTCGCCAACGTAATCTCGCACCATTCACGTCCATTCACGATCTTATCCAGCGCGTTCCTGAATTACGCAAGGACGAATTGAATACGCTGGCGGAAATCGGAGCGCTGAATTCCATCGGCCGTGCACCACAACGAAATAGAAAAGAATTTCAGAATACAGATTCTAGATTGCAGATTGCAGCTCCCCACCAATCTGAAATCTCCAATCTGAAATCTTCAATCTCTCTCCATCGCCGCGATGCCCTCTGGCAAATCGAGCGTGCCGTCCGGCACTCCGGGCCGCTGCTCGACGAACTTCCCGAGCCTGATGCCAGATCCCCGCTGCGTCCCATGAATCCGGAGGAGCGGTTGGTGGCTGATTTTCGCGGCACCGGCATGACCGTGGGTCCGCACCCCATGGCCTACCACCGCGAACGCATGGATGCGATCGGAGTTCGCAAAGCCAGCGACCTGGCCGGCATGTCCAACGGAAAATATGTTCGCATTGGAGGATGCGTCATTGCCCGCCAGCGGCCGGGCACCGCGAAGGGTTTCGTCTTTCTCAGTCTGGAAGACGAAACCGGGGTCGCCAATGCCATCATCCTGCCCGACCTGTTTCAGAAAAACCGCCTGTTGGTGACTTCTGAGCAGTTTCTTATGGTGGAAGGGACATTGCAGAATCAGGATAACGT
Source organism: Terriglobales bacterium (assembly GCA_035298145.1). Lineage (GTDB taxonomy): Bacteria > Acidobacteriota > Terriglobia > Terriglobales > Acidobacteriaceae > JAIQFF01. The sequence continues at coordinate 1,416 of DATGYF010000531.1, forward strand.
TATCTCGGTGAAGGCGCAGCGGGTAATGCCGCTGTCGATTACCCGGGCCGAGACCAGTTCGCACGATTTTTACTGAGGCCCAGATGTAAACGATTACCAAAATTGTTTTGCGCAAACGGATATTTTCCTGATTCTTCCCTCCTGATTCACAGCCATTCGGTTTATGATTGAAGTGCACATTCGCACAATTTATTCGAGACCACTGCGCGAAAATCCAACGCGTCCGGTGGCTCATTCTTCTAATCCGGTTCATGTTGGGGATTCAAGCTGAACCTTGGCCTATATATAAGGAGTACCGATTTATGGCACGCGCAAAGTCCACTGGGAATGGCACCACCGGTCGTAAGCAGGTTGCAACCATGCCTGCGCCGAAACTCGTTGAGGTCAGGAAGGATTCGTTCGCGGCGAACCTGGAAGAGGAAATCCGCATTCGCGCATACCAACTTTACGAAGAGCGGGGATACTTGCCAGGTCACGAGGACGAAGATTGGCTGATAGCGGAACAGGAAATTCTGGGCCGTCAAAACAGCCAGCAGAGCGCTTAAGTTCCGGTTACGGACCGCGTGGGAACAGCCGCCCTCGGCTATTCAGTCGAGCAGTGCTCGACAGCATTCCGGCAACCAGATAGAGGAGCTTCGCTCCGTGGGACAGCCGAGTAGGCTGTCCCCACGTGGTCGTTTGTCCTACCCACTCTTATATTCCGTGATCGCCGGTTGCCTCGGCTCCCTGTTTCTGCAAAAATACTCTTTCGGGCTTCCCCATGTCCCAAATTGGCAGTTTTGCGCTTTTGCTCGCACTGGCACTGAGTACCTACTCGTTCCTCGCGGGCGTCCTGGCCCTAACTCGTCCGGGACCGGCATCGGAACGGCTGGGCGAAACCGCGCGGCGCGCCGGAATCGCCACATTTGCGGTTGTCTTTCTCGCCGCTCTTGTCCTGGTCATCTCCGCCTTCCAGGATAATTTCTCGATCGCCTACATTTTTCATCACAGCAATCGCGATCTGCCGGCGCCATACAAGTTCGCTACGCTGTGGTCGGGACAGGAAGGCTCGCTGCTGTTCTGGTCGCTGTTGCTGGCGGCTTACGGATTCGTCTTGCGGCTGCGGCACAAAACTGATGCCCGGCTTTTTGCCTATGCTTCCGCCATCATTGCCGCGGTGCAGATTTTCTTCCTGCTGCTGCTGAATTTCGCGGCCCATCCCTTTGCCCTTATGCAGGGCGAACTGCCCGCCGATGGCGCCGGACTGAACCCGCTGCTGCAGTATCCAGAGATGGTAATTCATCCGCCCATGCTGTACCTGGGATATGTTGGCTTCACCGTGCCCTTTGCTTTCGCCCTGGGTGCGCTCATCATGCGCTATCCCGGCGAAAAGTGGATCCGAATTACCCGCCGCTGGACCATGGTGACCTGGGCTTTCCTGACCTGTGGCGTGTTTCTCGGCGCGCACTGGGCGTATTCAGTTCTGGGCTGGGGCGGTTACTGGGGATGGGACCCGGTGGAAAATGCCTCGCTGATGCCCTGGCTGACCGGCACCGCGTTTCTGCACTCCGTGATGATGCAGGAAAAGCGCGGCATGCTGAAGATGTGGAACATGTGGCTGATCTTCGCCACTTTCTGGCTGGCGATTCTGGGAACGTTCCTCACCCGCAGCGGAATCATCAGCTCGGTGCACGCTTTTGCGCAGTCTTCCATCGGTGGATGGTTCAAGTGGTTCCTGCTGCTCACGCTGGTCACCTTTACCTACTTCTTCTTCAAGAACAAATCACATCTGCGCAGCGAGCACAAACTGGAGTCACTGATTTCGCGCGAGTCCAGCTTCCTGTTCAATAACCTGCTGTTGCTGCTGGCTTGCTTCACGGTACTGTGGGGCACTTGGTTCCCCTTGATCTCGGAATACGTGCAGGGCAACAAGGTCACCGTGGGCCCGCCCTTCTATAACAAAGTTGCCATTCCGGTTGCGCTGCTGCTGCTTTTGCTGACGGCGGTAGGCCCGCTGCTGGCCTGGCGCAAGACGTCATTTGAGAGTCTGAAGCGCAACTTCAAGTGGCCCGCGCTGGGCGCGCTTTTGGTCGGGATACTGATGATCGGGTTCGGGGTCCGTCCCTGGACCGATGTCGCTTACTTCTACGCGCTCATGGCCGCGATGCTGGCAACCCTGGTCGGACTGACCGTCGCTTCGGAATTCATCCGCGGCGGCCGAGTGATCTCGCGCCACACCGGGCAAAACCTGCTGGCCTCGATGGTGCACCTGTTCCATCGCAACACCCGCCGCTACGGCGGCTATATCGTGCATTTCGGCGTGGCGGTGGTGATCATCGGAATCCTGGGCACGCCTTTCAACCAGGACAAAGAAAAGGAAATGGGCTTTGGCGACAAGATGACCATCGGCCCTTACACCCTGGTCTGCGAGTCCTACACCCAGGACGACAATCCGAATTACAGCAACGAGTGGGCCATCATCAACGTCTTCAAGGGCGATCGCAAGATCGAGACCATGTATCCCGAGCGGCGCTTTTACAAAGCCAGCCAGCAGCCCCAGACCTTGCCCAGAATCCGCTCCACTTATAAAGAAGATCTTTACCTGACATACGAAGGGCTGAATGAGCAGACCGGCCGTCCCATCATCAAGGCCCACCTGAACCCATTGGTTATGTGGATCTGGGTGGGCGTGCTGATCATGATTGGAGGAACCGTGTTGGCCCTGATCCCGAATGCGCTGCCGGTCCGGGTTCCCGCTCCGGCCCGAATCCAGGCTGCTCCGGTGGGAGCCGGAGACTGAGGGCGATTCCAGATTTCAGATTGCAGATTTTTGATTGCGATCACGCCGGCAAGGTCAAGATGCTATCAACGATGGGATCGACAATCTGAAATCAAGAATCTGAATTCTGAAATCTGAAACTATGAAGTCGTTGCCCAATTCCGTGTCGCGTACTCTCCAGGCGGGAGTCCTCGTCCTGATGGTGTTCGCTTTTCTCGGCGCCAGTGACGAAGGAGCACGCTTCAACAGCCTGGGCCACAAGCTGATGTGCGTCTGTGGCTGCAGTCAGATTCTTCTGGAATGCAACCACGTGGGCTGCACTTATTCCGACCGCATGCGCGGCGAGCTCATGGCAGGACTCGATCGCGGCGAAAACGACGATCTGACGCTGCAGGACTTCGTACAGAAATACGGTCCCACGGTACTGGCCGCGCCGACCGCGACCGGTTTCAACCGCGTGGCATGGATCATGCCGTTCCTGGCCCTTGCCCTGGGACTGATGACCACAATATTTATTGTGCTGGCGTGGAAGAAAAGACCCGCGCTGGCCGCTCCCGGCGGTGTTTTGCCGGTCAGCGGCACCGAGCTTGAACGCTTTCGTACCCAGGCCAGGAAGGACACAGACCTATGAGCGTTGCAGCCCTCACCTGCGTCATGGTCACCCTCTGCGTTCTCTTCTACGTCTTTTATCTTCCTGGAAGATTGCACATGGGCCCGGAGAAGACCCGGCTCGCATATTTGCAGGAGCGCAAGGAAATGGTCTATGAGAACCTGCGCGACCTGAATTTTGAGCACCAGGCAGGCAAGCTTCCCGACCAGGACTTCCAGTCGCTGAAGACTTCGCTCGAGGATGAGGCAGCCGGCATCCTGGCAGAGATGGCACGACTTGAACAAGCCGCTACCCGCCCGCTTTCCGGCCGAAAGGAAACCAGAGTTTGAAGCTCTCCCTCAAGCTAGTTGCTGCTGCACTCGCCATCCTGCTTTCGTCCGTCTCTTGGGCGCAAACCTTGAGCGGCACGCTTAAGAACGGGACCACCGGAAAGCCCGCCGCTGGAGATGACGTAATTCTCATCAAGCTGGGCCAGGGGATGGAGGAAGCCGCGCGCACCAAGGCTGACGCCAGCGGTCACTTCAGCTTCAAGGTTGCGGATGCGGGCCCGCATCTCATTCGAGCGGTCCACCAGGGCGTGACCTACCACAGCATGGCGCCTCCGGGGACGAACTCGGTTGAAGTGCAAGTCTTCGACGTTGCCAAAAAGCTTAACGACATCAGCGTGACCGCCGACGTCATGCGGTTTCAGGCACAGGGCAACGAACTGCAGGGCACCCGCCTGTTCGCGGTGAACAACACCTCCAATCCGCCGCGAACCCAGATGAACGATCAGAATTTCGAGTTCTACCTGCCCGATGGCGCGCGGATCGCGGATTCCTCGGCTGAGACCGCGGGAGGGCAGCCGCTCAAGACGGATCCGGTCCCGCAGAAAGAAAAGAACCGTTACGCCTTCATATTTCCGCTGCGTCCGGGCCAGACCCTGTTTCAGATTGGTTTCGAGCTGCCCTACAGCGGCGAGTTGAGCATCGACCCCAAATCCCTCTACCCGGCGCAGCACTTTGTCGTGATGGTGCCTAAGACGATGCAGTTTTCAGCGGGGCCGGGCAGCGGCTTCGAGTCCCGGGAAAATCCAAAGGAGCCGGGTGCCACGGTGCAGGTGGCGTCGAACACCGAACTGGGACAGCAACTGGCATTCAAGATTTCGGGCACGGGGACTTTGAACGAAGGCGACGAGAGTGGCGGCGGGAGCGCACCTTCGGGCAATAACGGCGCCACTGCAGGGCGCGATTCCCGTCCCGGAGGCGGACTGGGGCCACCCATCGATGCTCCGGATCCTCTGGAAAAGTATCGCTGGTACATCCTTGGAGGCTTTGCGGCAGTGCTGGCCGCCGGTGCCTTCTACATAACGAACCGGTCTCGTTCAGCCGCACAGTCGCTTGCGACCATCCCGGGTTTCGGTGCATCTGATGTAGATGCGCCGGAGAGTTTTCCAGCCCGGCAGGCTGCAGGCCGCTCCGGAATGCTGCTCGAAGCGCTGAAGGAAGAGCTGTTTCAGCTGGAAGTGGAGCACAAACAGGGCAGCATCTCCCAACCCGAATACGAGCGGGCCCGTGCCGCTTTAGACCAGACCCTGGAACGAGCCATCAAGCGCGGAGCCTCCCCGCCCAAGAATGCTCCCGCCCGGGACTAGACTCCGGGGGCAGTTGACGCATCTCAATTTAAGCGCATATCATTTGCGTCTGACTTATAGCCAGACGCATTAAGGACGCGGCCTGCGGGCCGCGAAGTTATTATTCATGGATAAAAAGAAGCTGGACTACTTCAAGAAGAGATTAGAAACGCGGCAGATAGAACTGCGCCGCATGGTCACTCGGACGGAACAGGATGGTCGTACCGTGGACGAGGACTCGGCCCAGGACATTGCTGACCGCGCCGCGAGTTCCTATACCAAAGAGTTCCTCTTTCACCAGAGCAACAACGACCGCCAACTGCTGCAGATGGTGGACGGCGCCCTGGAACGCCTGCGCGAAGGCGAATTCGGGGAGTGCATCGCCTGTGGCAAAGAAATCAATGCCAAGCGCCTGGAGGCTGTGCCCTGGACCCGACACTGCATCGAGTGTCAGGAAAAGCTGGAACAGGGAATTCTGGAAGAGAGCTCGCGCTAGTTCTCAAACCGCCTGCTTGAGCTGAAGCCGCCGGTCGTCCGGCGGCTTTTGCATCTTTAGAACCGGTTGCACCCCGGCTGCAAGGTTTGATTCTTGGGAAGAACACGACTTAAGTCGTCCCTTCCAGCCCCTCCTCCTCATGGCCTTCCGAGAAGCGCAAGAGAATTCAGGCTGCGATCGCGATCAGTGGCCTGGTCCGCTTCAGGACCTCGCCGATTTCGACTGCCGGAATCCCCGCAGCTTTGAGATCGCGCAGCAGGTTGGGAGAATGCTCGGCGGCGACTGCGATTAACAATCCACCGGCGGTCTGCGGATCAAACAGAATCGCCTTTGATTCCTCAGAAATTGCTTCGTCGTAGCCGACTGTGCACTCCGCAAAATCGCGGTTATTTTTGAGGCCGCCGGGGATGTCGCCGGCGCGAATGCAATCCAGCGCGCCTTCGATAACCGGGATTTTATGGATGTGGAAGAGCAGCGATACATTCGAGGCGAGGGCCATCTCGCGGGCGTGGCCGATGAGGCCGAAGCCGGTGACGTCGGTCAGAGAGTGGACCGGGCGTTGGTCACTCGTCGCTGGCCGTTGGCTTAAAGCTGCCGAGCTTCGCTCGGCTTGGACGGGTCGAAGACCCGTCCCTACACGGTTCGTGGTGGAACAGAACGTGGTGATGACCTCGCTGGCAGTTTTGTTCAGCGTGGTCATGGAGCGGGTGGCGGCTTCGATCCAGGACGGTTTAGCGGTGCCCTTCTTGATCGCGGTGGAGATGACACCGGTACCCAATGCCTTGGTGAACAGCAGGCGATCGCCGGGCTCGGCGCCGCCGTTGGTAAATATCCGTTCAGGATCGATGAGGCCGGTGACGGAATATCCGAACTTGGTTTCCTCGTCGCGGATGCTGTGGCCGCCCACCACCGTGCACTCCGCCTCCATCATCTTTGACAGGCCTCCGGCCAGGATTTGCTCCAGCACTTCAAGGTCGCCCTTGGCGGGGAAGCACACCAGGGCCAGTGCGGTGATGGGGCGCCCGCCCATGGCGTACACATCGCTCAGGGCGTTGGTGGCGGCAATCTGTCCAAAGGTGTAGGGATCGTCCACCATGGGCGTGAAAAAATCGACGGTCTGCACCAACGCCAGGTCGGGGGCAATCCGGTACACGCCCGCGTCATCGGCATGATCGAAGCCCACCAGTACGTTGGAATCGTGCTGGCGCGGCAGTTTGCCCAGCACCTGGTCGAGCAGAGCAGGACTTAGCTTGGAGGCGCAGCCTCCGGCCTTTACGGTTTCGGTGAGCCGGATCTTAACTTCGGGCATGCGGACATTCTAGAAGAATTGTCAAATTTGCGGATTTTCAAATTGCCGGATTGAGAAGCCGGAAGCTTTTCAAATTCGTCAATCCGGAAATTCGACAATCCGGAAATTACTTCGCCGTCACCTCCGTCACGCGCAGCTCTGGATATTCATGGTTCCAGTCGGCGGTGACGTGTTCGAAGATGAGGCGGAAAGGTTTGCTCTGGGCCGGGGCCAGGGGTGCGACGCGGAGATCCACCGCCTCGGGATAGGGACCGCTGGTCTGCAGAATGCGCAGGGGAACATCGTCCGCCTGCACCACCTGGCCGAGCGAATCCTTGAAGCTGACGCTCACCACAGCATGACCGACAGTCTTGTCCCCGCTATTGGTGACCGTGCCGTCAAGATAGGTAACCGTGGCCCCCACAAAATTCTCCGCCGCGCTCATCTTCATGTCGGAAAAGTTCAGGTTGGCGGCATAAGCCGGGGGCGCATTTGCGATTTTGGAATCCGTGCGCAACAGCAGGGAAGCGATCACTACCACGACGACTACCAGCACCACGCCGAAGGCAATCGGCAGCCAGTTGGAACTGCTCTCCTCCGGAGTCGTGGGCTCGGGCTGGAGCAGCGTTCCCATAGGGAGATTGTACGGGAATCCGTGAGTGGAGATTTCAGATTGATGATTTCAGATTGCAGATTCAGGCCCAACAGAGGGTTTCAATTTTAAATCTCGAATCTACAATCTGAAATCGCTTCACTCGCCGCCGACGATCAGGCCGTCGATACGGATGGTGGGGCTGGCCATGGCGCCGCGAAACTCGAGATCACTGGCGATCTCGGAAATGTTGAAGAACATCTCTTTCAGATTGCCGGCCACCGTGATCTCCTCGACGGGATAGGTCAGCTCTCCGCCCGAGATCCACAGGCCGGATGCGCCCCGGGAATAGTCGCCGGTCACCAGGTTGGCTCCATGGCCTAGAAATTCGGTGACGTACAGTCCCTCGGGGATTTCGGCGATTATTTCCTTCGCAGTCTTTGTCCCCGGTTGCAGGAAGTAGTTTCCCGGTCCGATGCCCGGAGTGCCGGCCAGTCCGCGGGAGGCGTTGGCGGTGGTCTGAAGGCCGAGTTTCTTTGCGGTATAGGTGTTGAGCAGGTATGACTTAAGCACGCCCTTCTCAATGACCACCGTGCGGCGGGTCGGAATGCCTTCGCCATCGAAAGGCGCGGTGCCGAAACCTCCGACCATAGTGCCGTCGTCAATGACGGTGACGTGATCGCCGGCAATTTTTTCGCCCAGCTTACCCGCCAGAAATGACGCGCCGCGATAAACCGAGTCTCCGTTGATGCCTTCGAAAATGTGCCCCAGGATAGACGTGGCCACCATGGGATCGAGCACAATGGGGACCTTCGCCGTCTTCACCTTGCGCCCGCCCAGCCGCCTTAAGGTCCGCTGCGCGGCGATCTTCCCTACTTCTTCGGGTGATTCCAGGCGGCCCAGATTGCGGGCCACCGAGAACCAGTAATCACGCTGCATGCCGCCATTTTCCGACTGCGCAATGGGCACCGCCGCCACGGAACAATAAGATCGGCGGTATTCGCCTACAAATCCGTGGGAGTTGGCCAGCACTTTGTGGCCGGTGGCTGCGTCGAACGACCCGCCCTCTGAGTTTTTAATGCGAGGGTCGTAGTCGAGAGCAGCTTTCTCGGCGCGGCGGGCGTAGTTGATGCGTTCTTCCCCCGGC
>DATGYF010000532.1:0-2207 GCA_035298145.1 Terriglobales bacterium
CACCTGGCTGGCTTTGTACCTGGCCAAGCTGGTGACTCGGCCGGTGGTGGCGCTGGCTGAAGCCACCCAGGAGATTTCGCGGGGGCGTCTGGATTATCGCGTGGAAGTGAGCGCGGCCGACGAAATCGGCGACCTGGTGCGGTCTTTTAACCGCATGGCGGAGGAACTCGAAACCAGCCGCCGCCAGATCGAAGCCTCCAGCCACGACCTGGGCGCGGCTAACATCGCGCTGGAACAGCGCCGCCAGCACATCGAGACCATTCTGGAGAGCATACCCACGGGAGTTCTGTCGCTCGATGCCAACGGCCGGATTACGCACGTCAACCAGGCATTGATTCGCATGTTCAACCCTTCGGGTTCTGAGTCCTCTGACCTGATCGTGATCGGCGCCGCGCTGCGGGAAGTATTCCCCCCGGAGATTCTGGAAGATCTGGAACCCCTGTTGCGGCGCGCTGACCGCATGGGCACAACCACCACGCAACTGGAAGTGGCATTGCATCGCTCCCGCTTCAATGCCGCCGTCACTGTAGCCACGCTGCAACATGCCGGCCAGGGGCTGGGCTATGTTCTGGTCTTTGAAGACCTGTCCGACCTGCTCAAGGCCCAGAAGCAGACGGCCTGGCGGGAAGTGGCACGCCGGGTCGCGCATGAAATCAAAAACCCGTTAACTCCCATCGCGCTTTCGGCGGAGCGAATCCGCCGTCACCTGGAACGCGGCACGCCACCCGATGCGGCTTCGCTCGACATTCTGCACAGTTGCGCTGAAACCATAGGCGGAGCGGTGGAAACACTGCGAACCCTGGTGGACGAATTTTCCACACTGGCCCGTTTCCCTACAGCGCAGCCCGCGCCCGCGAACGTCAACTCCATCGTGGAAAATACTCTGGCCATGTTCAACGGTCGGCTGGACGGGATCCACGTGCAAACTTTCCTGGCCCCCGATCTTCCCAAGGTGATGGCGGATGTGGAAGCGATCAAGCGCGCCCTGGCTAATCTGGTGGACAACGCCGCCGAAGCCATGCAAGGCTCGCTGGTGCGCGAGATCCAGATTACTACCGCGCTGGTGGGCAGCCGGGATGCCGTCGAAATTACCGTTGCCGACACCGGCCACGGCGTGACCCAGGAACTGAAGGAGAGACTCTTCCTGCCTTACTTCTCCACCAAGAAGCGAGGGACCGGACTGGGCCTGGCCATCGTCAGCCGCATTATCGAGGACCACCGCGGCTCTATTCGAGTCGAGGAAAACCAGCCGGTCGGCACCCGCTTTGTTGTGGAGCTGCCGCTTGCCGCGGAAATTATTTCCGCGCCGGCCCCCGCCCGCCAGCATGCATAACATCCTTATCGTGGACGACGAATCCGGCATCCGGCAATCGCTCAAGGGCGTGCTCGAGGATGAAGGCTACAAGGCCGCGGCCGCCGACAGTGGCGAGGCCTGCATGGAGACTCTGCGCAAGCGCTCCTTCGATGTGGTGCTGCTTGACGTCTGGCTGCCCGGGATGGACGGCCTTGAAACTCTGCACAAGATCCGTGACCTCGACAATGCTCCCGAAGTCATCATGATCTCCGGCCATGGCACCATCGAGACCGCGGTGCGCGCCACCAAAATGGGGGCTTACGACTTTCTCGAAAAGCCGCTCTCCATCGACAAGACCCTCACCCTGATCAAGCATGCCATCGATGCCCGGCAGATGAAGCAGGAAAACCGTGAGCTCAAAAAGCAGCTCACCCCGCGCAGCGTCATCGAGGGGGAGAGCGTCCCCATGAAAGCATTGCGCCAGCAGATTCTCCTCATGGCGCCGACCAACGGCCGGGTGCTGATTTATGGCGAGTCAGGGACGGGAAAGGAGTTGGTGGCCCACGCCATCCATGCGCAAAGTCTGCGCAAGAACGAGATGTTTGTCGAACTGAACTGCGCCGCGATTCCCGAGGATCTGATTGAGAGCGAGCTGTTCGGCCATCGCAAAGGCTCGTTTCCCGCCGCCACCGCCGACAAGGAAGGCAAGTTCCATCGCGCTCATGGCGGCACGCTCTTCCTGGACGAAATCGGCGATATGAGCCTGAAGACCCAATCGAAGGTTCTGCGCACGCTGGACGAACAGCGCTTTACACCCGTAGGAAGCGACGAGCCCGTGACCGTGGACGCCCGGCTAATTGCTTCCACCAACAAGGACCTGGACGAAGAGATTTCCCGCGGCAATTTTCGCGAG
>DATGYF010000533.1:0-4690 GCA_035298145.1 Terriglobales bacterium
TACAGAAGCTGCGTCCCCGCCTTTGGGCATTCCCGCAGTTCCCGTAATTACCATGATTTCAGTAAGTAATGTGTCGATGCGCTACGGCGCTAAAGTTCTGTTTGACGAGGTATCCACGGCTTTCACGCCGGGGAAGCGCTACGGCCTGACTGGGCCGAACGGCGCCGGCAAATCCACTTTCATGAACCTGTTGACCGGCGAGCTCGAGCCGCAGAAGGGAACCGTGGTTCGCCCTAAAAAGCTGGGCGTGTTGAGCCAGGACCAGTTTGCCTTCGACAAGTATCGCGTGCTCGACACTGTCATCATGGGCAACAAGCGCTTGTGGGCAGCCATGGAGGAGCGCGACCGGATTTACGCCAAGCCTGAGATGACCGACGCGGATGGCATGAAGCTGGGCGAACTCGAAGGAGTTGTGGGCGAGGAAGACGGCTATACGGCTGAGAGCGACGCGGCCATCCTGCTCGAAGGGCTGGACATTCCCGATGCGCTGCACGAACGGAAAATGGGCGAACTGCAGGGCGGGCAAAAAGTGCGCGTACTGCTGGCCCAGGCGCTGTTTGGACATCCCCAGGCGCTGCTGCTCGACGAACCTACCAACTATCTGGATCTGGACTCCATCCACTGGCTGCAGGGCTTTCTGAATCAGTATGACGGCGTGGTGATTGTGATCTCGCACGACCGTCACTTCCTGAACCGGGTTTGCACTCACATCGCGGACATCGACTACGAAACCATCATCACTTATACCGGCACATACGATGACATGGTGGTGGCCAAGACCCAGATCCGCTCGCAGATTGAATCGCAGAACGCGCAGCGCGAAAAGAAGATTTCACAGCTCAACGAGTTCATCGCGCGTTTCTCAGCCGGCACCCGTTCCAGCCAGGTGCAGTCGCGGCGCAAGGAGGTGGAGCGCCTGCAGGTTACGGAGCTGGCGCGGTCGAATATCCAGCGCCCTTATCTGAAGTTCGATCAGAAGCGGCCTTCGGGGAAGCACATTCTGGAACTGGAAGGCGTGAGCAAATCTTACGGCGACGCCGAAGTGGTGCGAAGCTTCACCGCCAGCATCGTGCGCGGAGAAAAAATCGCGCTGATGGGCCGCAACGGCGCGGGCAAGACCACGCTGCTGAATGCGCTGTTGGCGAATTCTCCAACTGTCCCGGAAGCTGAATTGCGCAAGACCAGCGGGTATGACGGACCCTTTCTTACCGAAGGAAAGGTTATCTGGGGGCATGAAGCTGCGGTGGGATACTTCGCCCAGGACCACAAAGCCCTGATCCAGCCAGGGATGACGGCCTTCGAATGGCTTCATCAATGGGACCCCGCGGCGTCCAACGAAGAGATTCGCGGCCTGCTGGGGCAAATGCTGTTCCCCCGCGAGGACGGCGACAAAAAGACCGAAGTCCTTTCCGGCGGCGAGGCGGCGCGGCTGATTTTCTGCAAGCTGATGCTGCAGAAGCCGAATGTCCTGGTGTTCGACGAGCCCACCAACCACCTGGACCTGGAATCGATAAACGCGCTCAACATCGCGCTGCAACGCTATCAGGGGACGGTGCTGTTGTGCACCCACGACGAGGACCTGATTGATGAGGTGGCCACCCGCATCTGGCACTTCGAGGGCAATCACCAGATCACCGATTTCAAAGGCGCGTACGAGGATTACCAGTCGGTTTCGGCCTAGAGCTGCATGTTGTAGCGCCGGCGTCTCGCCGGCTTTTGGGGCCTCCGGCCCGCCCATTGGGCCAGGCCGGAGGCCGGCGCTGCCTTATCCCCTCGAATCGCAACAAAGTGAGCAACTTTCCGCCGGTTTAATCATCTCAGTATCTCTACCTACCACCCCGCAGGGGCCGAGTGCCCCTGCCAGAACCGGGAGGTCCCGCAATGCTCGCTGCGCAGGACAGACTCGAGGTCCAGCACCAACTCCTTGCCCGGCTGCAGCAGGCGCGCGCCGAAACCGACCACCTGTTCCAGCAGGTCAAGCCCGAATTCCTCTACGAGCGGCCGATTCCCGAAAGACATCGCATCGTTTTTTACGTGGGACACCTGGAAGCGTTTGATTGGAACTTGCTGCGCGAACGAGTCCTGGGCCGGACCAGCTTCCATTCGGAATTCGACAATCTTTTTGCTTTTGGCATTGATCCGGTCGATGGCGGGTTGCCGTCAGACCAGCCGTCCGACTGGCCCTCTCTGGCGCAGGTCCGTGACTATGTGAGCCAGGTCAGGCAGGCCATGGATGAGGGCTTGGCTGGAACGCTGTCGCAGCTCCGAGGGCAGGAGAAATTTTCACCCAGCCAACTGCTGCACGTGGCCATCGAGCACCGGTTGATGCACGCGGAAACACTGGCCTACATGCTGCACCAGTTGCCCTTCGACAACAAAGTGCGCAAGTCGCGTCTGCCGGAACTCGTGCTGCGACCGGTTGAACCCGCAATGATTGAGATTCCGGCGGGCCAGGCGACGCTCGGCCTTTCACGGCGCGACCCGAACGTTTTTGGCTGGGACAACGAGTACGAAGCGCACACCGTTACCGTGCCCGCATTTTCCATCGATCAATACGAAGTGACCAACCGCGAATATCTCCAGTTCATCGATGCCGGTGGCTATGAAAATCAGGCCTTGTGGCGTGAGGCCGACTGGAAGTGGAAAACGCAGCAGAATATTTTGCACCCGGTCTTTTGGAATCGCGTCCACGGCGAGTGGCAATACCGGGCTATGTTCGAGAGCGTGCCCCTCCCGCTGGACTGGCCGGTTTACGTGAGTCATGCGGAAGCCAGCGCCTACGCGCGCTGGGCGGGAAAGGCGTTGCCGAGCGAAGCGCAGTGGCATCGGGCGGCTTACGGCACTCAGGAGGGGACGGAGCGGCCATACCCCTGGGGCACGGACGCTCCCGACCGAAGGTTCGGCAACTTCGATTTCGATAGCTGGGACCCGACTCCGGTCGGGGCATTTCTGCAAGGCCAGAGCGCCTTCGGCGTCGCCGACCTGGTGGGCAACGGATGGGAGTGGACGTCCACCGTGTTCGCCCCGTTTCCCGGCTTTGAACCGTTCGAATTTTATCCTGGCTATTCGGCTAATTTTTTCGATGGTCAACATTACGTGATGAAGGGCGGCAGCGCCCGCACCGCGAGCAGCATGCTTCGCCGGTCTTTCCGGAACTGGTTTCAGCCGCACTACCAGTATGTCTATGCGGGATTCCGCTGCGTGAGGAACTAAATGAATCACAAGGGGCATTTCATGTTGACGCACGCCATCACTGCTGATCCGGGGCGGGAATTTGCCGCCGAAGTGCGCGCCGGAATCACTAAAGCCGGGCAGAAAGAATTGCCTTCCAAATATTTGTATGACGATGTCGGATCGGCGCTCTTTGAAGTCATCAGCGTTCTGCCGCAATACGGTCTGACCCGGGCGGACGAGCGTCTGCTGCGCCGGCATGCCCACGAGATTGTCGAGCAGGTGCCGGGGCCGGTGGCCGTGGCCGAACTGGGCAGCGGTAGCGGCAAGAAAACGCGCTGGCTGCTGAAGGCGCTTTGCCGGCGTCAGCATGTTTCTTACTTCCCCATAGAGATTTCCCCTACCGCTCTGGCCATGTGCGAGCGCGAACTGGGTGATATCGATTTCATGAGCATTGTGGGCTTCGAACGCGAATATCTGGATGGCCTGGTTGAAGTGGCCGCGCGGCGTCGTGAAGGGCAGAACCTGCTGGTGCTGTTTCTGGGCAGCACGATTGGAAACTTCGACCGTCCGGCGGCGGCAAAGTTCCTCCGGGAAGTCCGCCACATCCTGCAGCCCGGCGATTCGCTTTTGCTGGGCACCGACCTGGAAAAGCCTATACCGCAGTTGCTGGCGGCATATGACGATCCGCTGGGGGTGACTGCGGCGTTCAATCTGAACCTGCTGGCGCGCATCAATCGGGAACTGGACGCGGACTTTATCCTGGAACAGTTTGAGCATATCGCCCGGTTCAATCCCGAGGCGCGCAGCGTGGAGATGCATCTGCGGTCGCGGCAAAAGCAGAGCGTCACGATTCCCCGGGCGGGGCTGACGGTGTCGTTTGCCGAAGGGGAGACGATCTGGACCGAGAGCAGCCATAAGTATTGTCCGGAAGAGATGTCCCGGATCGCGAGAGAAGCGGGCTTTTTCTGCAAGGCGCAGTGGATTGATCAGGAGTGGCCGTTTGCCGAGAACCTCTTCGTGGCAGAATAGCGTCGCTGGCGCCGGCTGAGTGCACGTCGAGAGGGGGCGTTGGCGGCGGCGGCAGGTTTCGACTTCGGGGACGAACTAGCAAGCGAGTTCCTCCCCTGCGCCCGAGATGACAATGTCGAGCGCATCTCTACTGGACGTCCCCCGATTCATGCGCTTTCCCCAGTTGTAAAAAAATTGTCAACAGACCCCTGAAGGCCTTAGATATCAAGCGAGTGGTAGTAAGCTTGAAGAGCAATCCCCTCCTGGGGAGCGCGGAGGACAGGCGATGAGACTGGAACAAATCCACAGTCCGGCCTTGCAACGTGGCGAGCCCATGCCGCGCATCAGTGTTCCTTACTCTAGGGGTCCGATGGAACGGATTCTGGTGGTCGAAGATGACCGGGCGGTCCAGAAGGCGCTCAAGCGTTTGTTTGAGGCGGAAGGTTTCGCGGTCGAAATCAGTGCGGATGGCAAATCGGCGCTGGATGCGTATCGCGCCGCAACCCCG
>DATGYF010000534.1:0-8913 GCA_035298145.1 Terriglobales bacterium
CGTAGCATCCAAGATGTGGACAGGCTCTATCCGCCGGGTTGCGGAGGGGCACTGGAGGACATCGTGAGTCTGGTTCCGATCGGCGAGCCTCGCCGCAAGATTACCGTCGCTTCTCTCCGCGAAAAGAAACTCCACCACGAACCGATTACCTGCCTGACTGCGTACGACTATTCCTCCGCGCGCCTGGTCGATGAGGCCGGGATCGATATCGTTCTGGTCGGCGATTCGCTGGCCCAGACCATGCTGGGGTACGAGAACACGCTTTCGGTCACGCTCGACGAAATGCTGCACCACACCCGGGCCGCGCATCGCGGCGTAAAGCACGCGTTGCTCGTTGGCGATATGCCCTTCGGGTCGTATCAGTCCGATCCCAGCGACGCGGTGCGGAACGCCGCCCGTTTCGTGAAAGAAGCGGGAGCGGAAGTGGTCAAGGTCGAAGGCGGGGAGAAACGCTGCGAACTGATCCGTCGCATCATCGACGCAGAAATTCCGGTGGCCGGACACATCGGCCTGACCCCGCAATCGCTGAATATGATGGGCGGCTATAAGGTACAGGGCAAGGACCTCAGCGGCGTAGAACAGCTCATGCGCGATGCGGTGGCACTCGATCGCGCGGGAGTGGCGTGTATTTATCTCGAAGGCATCCCGCGTGAAGTCGCCGCCATGATTACCGCCGAAGTCAAGACTCCTACCATCGGCATCGGCGCGGGCCCGGACTGCGATGGGCAGGTGCTGGTTTTCCACGACCTCTTGAATCTGACCTTTGGGCATCCCGCCAAGTTTGTGCGCCGGTACGCCGACCTGGGCGCGGCGATTACCGGGGCGGTACAAGCCTTCCGGGCCGACGTTTCTACGCACCAGTACCCGGCTGACGAGGAGTCCTACCATCTGCCCAAAGAAACGCGCGCGGCGCTGGAAACCGTCCTCGAACGCAAGCGGGCGATGAGGCGCTAGGGACTCAATGAAACCCTCGCTTGCGGGCCTGATTGCCGCAGCTGTCGTCGCGCTGGCTTCCTGCTCCGCTCCCAAAACTCCAGATCCCGCCGCGCTGGAGGCCCGCGCGGCCGCGCGCATTCTTGCCATCCCGCCGGCCGCTCCTGAAAAGTACCGTGGCATGACTGATATGAAAGGCTGGCGGAATCCTTATCTGATTCTTCGCGCCGACGGAGTGGCGCTGCTCGATCCCGACAACCACCTGGAGCGCATCCTGAAGCCGGGAGAATTGACCCAAGCTCTGGGCAACCTTCCGCCATCGGCGTGGCCCTACGGGCGCGTGGTCGCAGTAACCGAAAATGGCCTGCGCGGTTCCGCCGACGACAGCGTGAAAATTCGCCAGAACCGCGCCCTGGTGGCGGGGACACTGGAGAGCATGCATGTGCTCATCCACTGGATTCCCTCCGCCTGAGGACGGCGGCACAATCACGCCATGAAAATCTGCCACACCATCGACGAAATGCGGGCTGCCCGCCACGCTGCGCGGCGCGAAGGCAAGGCTGTGGGCCTGGTGCCCACCATGGGAGCGCTGCACGAAGGGCATCTCTCGCTGGTCCGCATGGCCAGGGCCCAGTGTGATCTGGTAGTGGTCTCAATCTTCATCAATCCGCTGCAATTCGGCCCGCACGAAGACCTGGCCAAGTATCCGCGCAACTTTGATCGTGATCGTGACCTGCTCGAGCGCGAAGGGGTGGAGGTTATTTTTGCGCCGACCGTGGAGGAGATGTATCCGGCGGGCGCAATCACCTACGTTACGGTCGAGGCTCTGAGCGACAGGCTGTGCGGACGTTCCCGTCCGGGACACTTTCGCGGCGTGACCACCGTGGTCTCGAAGCTCTTCCACATCGTGGAGCCCGACCGGGCCTTCTTCGGTCAGAAGGATGCCGCCCAGTCCGTCATCATTCGCCGCATGGTGCGCGATCTGGACATTCCGGTGCAGGTTGTGATCGGCCCCATCGTGCGCGAGCCGGACGGCCTGGCCATGAGCTCGCGTAATGCTTATCTGGATGCGTCGCAGCGACTGTCCGCCCTGGTGCTGCATCGTTCACTCTTGGCGGTGCAAGAGCGTTTCGATCGAGGGGAACGCAAGGTGCAGGCGTTGATCGAAGCGGGTAAACAGGTTTTCTCAGAGGATCCTTCCGTGCGGCTCGACTACCTTGAGATCGTGGATACGGAGACGCTCGATCCGGTTGATCGCTTTTCCCACAGCGCACTGGTGGCGGTAGCAGCGTTCGTAGGAAAGGCCCGGTTGATCGATAACGTAGTACTGACGGTGAACACGTAGGGGCAGGTGCCGGCTGGGCAGAGCCCGGCGGTTTTCGTTTTGTGTCCAATTGGTGGCAGGCTAAACCCCAGTCGTAAAGAGTGCGGCCAACCGCGACTTGGCCTGCAGGTTTGGGGAGCGCGATCGCGATTCGTTCAACAGGCCCCCGGACGAGCGACTCAAAGACCCACAAAGGCCCTTCGCAGTCTCCAAACGAGATATGGCAGTATCGCCAAAGTGAAAATTACGAACGTCGTCAGCATGCTCTGGGAAATAGTCTGACTGGGGGAACCGAGGATAAAGAAATCCATGCTGATGTGTCCAAGTCCACGAGGTACGGCAGTTCGACCTGCCTGGATTCGCGCTGTGGCGCCCATCCGTGAAATCAGGACCAGACCAACAGTAGGCCAAACAGCGTCTATCCTTTGCCGGACGGCTACGATTCCGATTGTCCAACCGACAAGAACGGGCGCGCTATAGTAAAAGAACTTACCAGCCTGAAAGTACATATTGGCGAGGCTATTGGTAGGGGCTACCAGGGTTCCGAAGGGTGTATCAGCTCCGGATAGAAAAAACTCCCACCCACACCACAGATACAAACACGCAAGCAGATAGGCGGCACCCAGGCAAATAAGAGGTGCGAAACCGAACATCACCCACGGTGCGCGCGCAGACCACGATTGAAACTGCCTCTGCTCAAGGAAGGCCCTGGCGAGATCCTCCGTTTTCCCGAGACGCACGAGCGCGGCAGATCGTGCTTCAATCAGGTTACGACCTGCCTGTTGTTCTTCCTCAGTCAGGTCCGCAAAATGATCAGCCAGTTCGCCCAAATACCGCCGTACATGGCGGGGTGCGACCCCAGCTCGCAGAAGCCGCTCTCTGAGTTCATGGAATTGCGTCGCCATACTGCGCTCCCATCAGCATCGCTTGGATTGCCGTCGTGAGACTGACCCAGGTCCGAGACAGTTCGGCCAACCGTCGCGACCCACCAGGGGTTACCGAGTAATAGATGCGGCTGCGGCCGTTGACCTTCTTGCGCCGGGTCCGAAGTGCTCCATCGCGTTCTAGACCGTGCAGCACCGGATACACCACACCTTCGCCGATGGCGATCACCGCGCCAGTGCGCCCGCGAATCGCTTGAACGATTTCATACCCGTACATTTCATCCTGCTGAAGGAGCTTGAGGATGAGGAGCTCTGGAACTCCATTCATGAAGCTCGGATTTGTTTGACGCGCAGCCATGGGAATCCATGATACCTTGCGGTTCAAGGTATGCAAAGCCGGCTCGTATCCGTGGGGACTGGGTCGTCGGCCATACGGACACACACGGCGGGCTGCGCTCGCCGGGTCCAGAGCGCAGCCGAAGGAGAGCGTCCGGGCCTACGTGATTTCATTTTGAAACGAACCTGCTTCCTGCGATGAAGAAGCGCAGGGGATGCTCTGCGGCTTTGGTGATGCCGATGCGCGGCGTCACTTCAATGCGCTGCGGTCGAAAACCATCGTCCCCGATAAACAGATCGGACTTCCGGCTGGTCAGGTCTTTTTCGTTGTCGCGTTCGCGGGTGATGCCGAAGGCCTCGGCGAGGCGTCCGGGGCCGCTGGTCAGTCTTCGCAGGTCGGTTGCGTCGTCAAGCGTGATATCCCGCGCTTCCGCCATCTCTTCGATTCCAGAAATTGGCTCGAGGGCACGAAACAGGACCCCTCCCGCCTCTCCGTCCGGCAGGCAGGAGACGTTGAAGCAGTAATGATTCCCGTAGATGAAGTACACATAAGTCAGGCCCGGGGGACCGAAGAGCACGAAATTGCGCGCCGTGCGTCCGCTGGCGGAATGGGCGGCAGGATCGTCCTTACCCAGGTAGGCTTCGACTTCCACGATCCGCGCGCGCAGGAGCTTTCGGTCCTGGCGCCGTACCAGGACTTTGCCTAACAGGTCGCGGCTGACCGCGCGAGGATCGCGGGTATAGAAATCGCGGGGAAGCGGCGCCAACGCCGACGAATTTCTGTTCTTGGCTATCCTCATCGCCACACCGCATAATAGCGCCACGGGTCATAATCCTGAAGGAGGATTCATGCTGGGGAGACTGGCTAAAATTGCTGTCGTGCTGATGCCACTTGCGCTGGCAGCGGCGCAGACGATTCCCGCCGGCACCAGGCTGACGGTGCGCGTGGGATCGGAGATCAGTTCCGGCACCGCTAAAAGCGGGGACAGATTTGACGCCACGCTGGCCCACCCTCTTGTGGTCCACGGCAAGACTCTGGCCAAGGTCGGCGCGCCGGTGCGAGGCAAGGTGACTTCCGCGAAGTCCAGCGGGCGGCTGCACGCTCCGGGAGAACTTACGCTGCGGCTCACTTCCGTTCGGGTCAATGGAAAGATGGTTCCCATCTCCACCACGTCCCATTTCGTCAAAGGCAAGGGTCATACCAAGAGCAATGCCACAAAGATTGGCGGAGGCGCGGCCGCCGGCGCACTGATTGGCGCGCTGGCAGGTGGAGGGAAGGGGGCTGCGATCGGAGCCGGCGTCGGTGCCGGGGCCGGAACCGGCGTCGCGGTTGCCACTGGAAAGGAAGAGGCTGTAATTCCGGTGGAAGCGGCTTTGACCTTCACTACGCGATGACCGGGAGCGCCGGCGCTCTGGCCGTTCCGATGGGTGGGCGGGACGCCCACCCGACAGCCGGCGAGACGCCGGCGCTACGTAGGCCCGGACGCTCTCCTCCGGGCGGGCGAGGCCGCCCGCCCCTACGTGGGTTGTGCCTGATCAGGCTGCGCCTTTGGTGGCGCTCTTCAGGTAGGCCAGCACTTCTTCCGAGTGGCCTTCGGGCTTTACTTTGTGGAAGATGTGCTTGATTTTGCCGTCCGGACCGATAATAAAAGTGGTCCGCACCACGCCCATCACTTTCTTTCCGTACATGTTCTTTTCCTTGTACACGTCAAAGGCCCGGCAAACTTTCTTATCGGCATCGGCCAGCAGCGTGAAAGGCAGTTCGTACTTTTGCTCAAATTTCTTCTGCGCGCCTGGAGTATCAGGCGAGATGCCCAGCAGCACGGCGCCGGTATTCTGCATCTTTCTATAGGAGTCGCGGAACTCGCAGGCCTCGATGGTGCAGCCGGGAGTATCGGCTCGAGGATAAAAATAGAGCACGACGTATTTTCCGCGAAAATCCTTGAGCGAAACTTCTTCACCATTCTGGTCGGGCAAAGTAAAGTCAGGGGCTTTATCATTGATATCGATGGCCATGGCAGCGTCTCCTAGTTCTTCAAAAGCTGGTTTTTCAAAACCTGGTTCTGCGAAGCTTGGTGCCACCAAGTTATATCGCACCGTACGACGGGCCGTCATCCTGGCAGGATTGGCCGCGGCCCTCACTCCATTGGCCACGGCGCAGTCTGCGGCTCGGAAGAAACCCAAGGGGCCACGCGCGTTGGGCCTGGTGCAATTGTTGCCCAATGGAAAAGCCCGCCTGGTTCCCATCACCATCCTGTATGACGGTGAATTTTACGATGCCGGTGCGTACAAGGCTTCGCCGGTGCCGATGGCTCTGGAGAGTGGAACGGTTTATGAAGGTGTGCGCACCGGGGTCTCTCAGGGACTGTTTACGGTCAGCAGCGCCCTGCAAGGCAACAACACCTGGATCGGGAACGGTACCTGGCAATCAAACGCAGCGATTGCAGCGGCGAAGGAAGCCGCCGCCAAGCGCAAGGAGGTCATGTCGAAGCCTGCTCCCGAGCCGGTTGAAGGTCCGCCGGTCTTGCGGCGTGCCAGCGCGAAGCCGAAGCCGGCTGAGGATGCTCCAGCTGCGGCGCCCGCAAGCCCCGGCCCAGCTTCTCCTGTTCCCCCAGCTTCTGCTCCGGCACCTTCGGCCCCTCCGCCCGCGACGTCAGAGGAAGATTCGGACCGGCCGGTCCTGAAGAGGCCCGCCACTGAAGCTGCACCGACTGCCTCTGCAACCTCGCCCGCCGCTGCCGAAGCGCAGGCTGAAGCCGATCCGGATCGCCCCGTCCTGAAGCGCGGCGCGCCAACCGCAGAGGAGTTGAAGAAGCGCAGCGCCTCGACGTCAACGAGCTCCGCGAAGGAATCACCCAGGTCCAAGGCTCCCACGCCCGCTGCATCCAGCCCTATCCAGCTTATTCCTGCCATTTCAGACGCCGCTGGTCCCGACCCGCGTCCCTATGCCTACAGCCTCAAGCCGGACGAAGAACAGACGTTGCGCAAGAAAATGCTGGCGCTGGCGGCGGAGGAAGTGCGGGCCTGGGCGGCGCAGCCGGAAGCAACTGGAGCGCAGCCCGCGCCCCGTGCCGCGAAGAAGGCAAAGCCGCCTCAACCTGCCTTCGAAGATGTAAAGTTGCACGCGTTCGATCTCTCCAACAGCAACGAGCCCGTGCTGGTACTGACGGCAAAGGCGCGAATGCCGGCCCGCCCGAATGCGGCTTCCGATCTGCACTACATCATCACGCTGGTGGCTCGCGACGATATTTACGGCGACCTGCACAAGGCCTTCGCCAGTGTCACAGACTCAGGGCATTTCGATGTTTTGTCTCGTCTGGAACTGATCGACGCGGTGGATGCGGATGGCGACGGGCGCGGCGAACTGCTTTTTCGCCAGGTGTCTGACGCGGGCAGCGCGTTTGTCTTGTATCGCGTGATCGGCGACCGGCTGTGGCCGCTGTTCCAGGGCACGCCAGGTGAATGATTGAAGAGAAGAATGGAGGACGGGTGTCCTCGCCCGTCTTTTCTATTATTATTTTTGAGTCATCACCAGTTCGCCGTTTTCAACTTTCATCCCGCCGACGTTGTCCGGAAGCTTCAGCCGGTCTCTTTGCTCGGACAGTTTCTTCTGCAAGGCGTCGTTCACTAGTGACACGGGAACGTTAAGGTCGCCAACTTTAAACTCAGTGGGGTCAAAGGTGGCATAGCCGTCCTTCGACCCGAGATGCCCGGCCAGCGTAACCCACACATCCTTACCTGCGATCTGAGTAAGAAACTGGCCATGAGCGACGTCGCCGTCGAAACTCACCTGGTAATCTTTGACTTCGGGCTGCCCCGGAGCAACTGCCGCATCCGGAGAAGAGAGCCCGGATATTGCCTGCGAAGCCGCGGCCATCGGAATCTGCCCGGCCGCCTGGGCCAGGGCTGCGCTTACTTCGTCAGAACTGATGTGAACCTCAGCCGGAGGCTGACCATCTTCTTTCGGCTGGTCCAACTGCTGCACCTTTTGTTGAAAAGACTGCGCATTGACCGCGGCAGTCGCAGCCGGCTGCGGCGCCGCCACTGGCGCCGGCTTTTTCAGGACCAGGAAGAGCGCAACGATCGACGTGACCAGAGTGGCCACACTGATAATGCGGTCCAGTTTCCAGTTCTTCATGGCGCACCTCGGGCTTGCCATCTCTATGGTACTGAGGCGGCCCCGGAAGGGGCTCATGACGGAAGTCACTGACCGCGTGGTTACGGTGTATATAGATTGTGTGCAACCGGCTTGTGTGGGACCGGGTCTCCGACCCGGTCAGGCGGCCCAAGGGGCCGCAGTGTTTGGGTCAAAGGATCGAAATACTTCCATTCCGCACCAGCGAAACCCAGCGGCCTTTCAGGCGGCCCGACCGGTTCAAAGACCCGGTCCCACACGGGCAATCCTACCCCAGCTTTTTAGCCAGCAGCTCATTCACCATCTGAGGATTGGCTTGGCCCTTGGAAGCCTTCATGACTTGGCCGACGAAGAATCCCGCCACTGTTTTTTTGCCGGCCCGGTACTGCTCCACCTGCTTTGGGTTGGCGGCAATGATCTCATCGATAATTTTTTCCAGTGCCGAGGTATCGCGGGACTGCTCCGGCCGGCCCTCTTCTTCATAGACGGCGGAAAAGTCTTTTCCACGCTCGAAGGCCAGATCGTAAAGATCCTTGAGCATCTTGCCGGAGATGGCGCCGCTTTCCACCAAGTCCGCCGATGCGGCCACACCTTTCATCGAGATGGGCGACTGCTCGATTTCGATGCCCTTGGCTTTTAGACGCCCCATCAACTCGCTCTGCACCAGGTTCGCAACCCGCTTCGGACTCCGGGCCGCCTTGGCCGCCGCTTCAAACTGGTCGGCCAGGGACCTGGTCAGCGTAAGCACCTGCGCATCCTGCTCGGTGATGCCGTAGTCGGCAACCATCCGCTTGCGCCGGGCCTCTGGGAGCTCGGGCAAGGTGTCGCGAATTTCCTTCTGCCACTTCGCATCCACCACCAGCGGAAGCAGGTCGGGCTCGGGAAAATACCGGTAATCATGGGCCTGCTCCTTGGAGCGCATGCCATAAGTCTTGCCTTCAACCGAGTTGTACAGGCGAGTTTCCTGCGTGATCTTGCCTCCGGATTCAATTACTCCGACCTGGCGCTCAATCTCGTACTGCAGCGCTTCGCGGATGAAGCGGAAGGAGTTGACGTTTTTGACTTCCGTCTTCGTGCCAAACTCTTTCTGCCCGCGCGGGCGCACGCTGATGTTGCCGTCACAGCGCAGCGAGCCTTCCTCCATGTTGCAGTCGCTGACACCGGTGTAGAGGATGATCTCCTTCAGGCGCGTGAGGTACTCATAGGCCTCGTCGGGTGACGCGATGTCCGGTTCGCTGACGATTTCTATCAGCGGCACTCCGCTGCGATTCAGATCGATGGCAGTCGTCTCCGAAGAGTTG
>DATGYF010000535.1:0-3943 GCA_035298145.1 Terriglobales bacterium
ACCAGGGCATCGGCGGCCCAGCCTTTGCACTCGATGCAGCCAATGCCGGCGGAGCGGCAGCCCTCGTCCACTTTCATGATGGTTTGCCGGTCGCTGAAAATCTTGTGCAGGTCCCCGACCGGGCAGACGTCGGGATTGCCAGGATCGGTGCGGCGCACCCGGGCCGGGTC
The DNA here is from genome assembly GCA_035298145.1 of Terriglobales bacterium. Lineage (GTDB taxonomy): Bacteria > Acidobacteriota > Terriglobia > Terriglobales > Acidobacteriaceae > JAIQFF01. Next base: position 171 of record DATGYF010000535.1, read on the forward strand.
GGTGACCATGGTCTTCAACTTCTGCCGTACCACCGGTTCGGGGTCGGTCAGCAGGATGGTGTTGCCGTACGACTTCGACATCTTCCGGCCATCGGTCCCGGGCAGCTTGGCGGCTGGAGTCAACAGGGGCTGCGGCTCGGGGAAAACATACATCCCTTTGCGGGTGTAAAACATGTTGAAGCGGCGAGCGATTTCGCGCGTCAGCTCAACGTGCGGTACCTGGTCCTCGCCCACCGGAACAAAATCACCCTTGTAAATCAGAATGTCCGCCGCCTGCAGCACCGGGTAGCCGAGAAATCCATAGGTGCCCAGGTCTTTTTCCGAAATGTTTTCGCGCTGCTCCTTGTAGGTGGGGACGCGCTCCAGCCAGCCCAGGGGCGTGATCATGGAAAACAGCAAATGCAGTTCGGCATGCTGCGGGACGTGCGACTGGATGAACATGGTGCAGCGCTCGGGGTCAAGCCCGGCGGCCAGCCAGTCCAGCAGGACCTCGAGCGAGTTCTCCTTGATACGCGAGGTATCGGCGTAGTCGGTGGTGAGCGCGTGCCAGTCGGCCACGAAGAAAAAGCAATCGTACTGGTCCTGCATGCGGACCCAGTTGTCCAGGGCGCCGACAAAGTTTCCCAAATGCAGTTTGCCCGTGGAGCGCATACCGCTGAGCACGCGTTTGCGTTGGTTGGAGCGAGAGGTCATCAGATTCTCAGGAGAAGGCCGACGAAAAGTGCGAAAACCGGGTTGATGAGTTTGGATAGAAGTCCGCCCCCCCAAAACACCAGAAGAAGCAGGCCAAAAGTCCCGACCGTGTCATAAATCCGGAGCGCGCCCGCGGGCAGCAGGTGACGAACCACATGACTGCCGTCGAGCGGTGGAACCGGAATGAGGTTGAACACGCCCAGAACGATATTGATGATCATCATGGCGAATGCAAGTTTGCACAATGGGACCAGGAGCGAATTGGTGTCAGCAAAACTTGCGCCCTGGAGTGTGCCAAAGACGATCTGCTCTCCTGCCGCTGAAGCATTCTTTATGAGAACGAGAACCAGTAAAGCGACTGTCGCGATCACAAAATTGCTGATCGGTCCGACCACCGAAGTCAGAATGTCATCGAGCATTGGGTTCTTGAAATTCCGCGGATCGACGGGTGTGGGCTTGGCCCATCCCAGAACCGGCAGGTGAGCGAGCATGGCAACGGCCGGCAGGATCAGCGTCCCGAACAGGTCAATGTGCTTGATGGGATTGAGCGTAATCCGCCCGAGCATGCGTGCCGTAGGATCGCCGCGCAGGTTGGCCATCCATGCGTGTGCCGACTCGTGAACGCTGATCGCAAACATGAAAGCGATCAACTGAAACACGATATTCATGATGTCAATGTGTTGCAGGTCCATGCGAGATTGGCTTCGATACTAACACGCGGAGCAGCCGTTCCGTGCGGCCTGGAGCCCTGAGGGAAAGCCGTGCTAGCCTTTTTCCAGCGTATTCCGCAGCTCTTTCGGCGCGATCGACTTGATCTTGATCGGCTTGGCGGGAATGCCGCCGACTACGGTGAACGGATCGACGTCTTTCGAAGCGACTCCCATCGAGCCCACCATGCCGTGTTCGCCCACCCTTACTCCACTCAAGACCGTCGCGTGATAGGTGATGCGCGCCCTGGGGCCAATCTCGGTCCTGTGATTGTTGATGATCATGCCGTCGTTGAGATCATGGGCGTGCGAGTAGATGTTGGCGTAGTCAGACACGGACGATCCCTCATGAATGATGATCTCTCCGCGGTCGTCGAGCAGAACATATTTGTGGATGGTGCAATTGTCTTCGACGGTCAGGTTGTAGCCGAAGGAAAACTCCACGCCGTGAAAGATTTTCACGTTATTGCCACAATGCTTGAACACATGCCGGGCCAGCATGGCGCGCACCTTGTGTCCCAGCCAGTGATTCAGGCCGACGGGAGAGCGATCGTACATCATCCAGAACCAAATCAGCGGCTTGCGTTCACCGTACTTCACAGGATCCGCGTCTCCATAGGTCTCGGGTTCGAGCGTGGCGTTGCGCGGATCGAGCGAATGCACCAGAGTTTGTATCGCCAGCGGAGCGGCCGGGTCCGGTGCGGCGTAAGGGCGTCCGAGATAGAGCTGGTGCAGTTCCTCGCGGACCACATCAGAGCGATGCTCGGGATCGCGGTTCGCGAAGGCGCGATCAAGGCCGTCAATCCATTCCAGGAAAGCCTTTTCGGCTACCGGAACTGGTTTCAGGACTCGATATTCGTATCGCGGCATGGTCGCCTCGCTGATTCAGCTTGAGAGCCTTAAAACATAACACGGCACTGCGTGGGTCGGACACTCCCTTCGACTCTGCTCAGGGCAGCCTTTGTCCGACGCCTTTGACTGGATGTTCGTCCGGGTGCAGCCTGGTGACCAAGACCGGCTAACCAGGAATTGCCGAACGAAACCTGCCAGCCGAGATCTTGAAACACACAACCTAAACCCAACCGCCAAAGGCGGCTGGCGAGGGCGCCCGCCCCACACTGCGGCATGGTCTATAATTCGCCGGCCTATGAAATCAAAGAAAACCGTGAAGCCGCATCCGATGCCGGTGGACGCGCTGGTTTATCCGCGCTTTTCGGGTGTGCCCACATTCATGCGCCTGCCCCATATTCCGCAGGCGGCGGAACTGGACTTGGCGCTGATTGGTGTCCCGTTCGATGGAGGCACAACTTATCGCCCGGGCGCTCGCTTTGGGCCTCGCAACATTCGCATGCAATCGGCCATGATCCGTCCCTGGAATCCGGTGCTGAAACTCAATCCGTTCGAAAAATGGCGCATCGGAGATTTCGGCGATCTCTCCATCAACCCGCTGTCGATTGAAGACACCTACCACCGAATCACCGAACAGCTGGGCGACGTATTTCGAGACGGCGCCCGATCGGTGTGCGTCGGCGGCGATCATTCCATTCTCTTGCCGATCCTGCGCGCCATTCATCGGCACTTCGGCCCGGTCGCCTTTATCCAGTTCGACGCCCATGGCGATACCTGGAGCGGATACTTCGGAAGTCCGCATTCACACGGTACGCCGGTGAAGTATGCCATCGAAGAGGGACTGATCGAGAAGGGCCACGCGCTGCAGGTGGGCTTGCGCGGGCAAGTTTATTCCGAACACGACTTTGATTTCGCCCGCAAGCACGGCATCAGGATTGTGACCTCGGAAGAATGCCACAAGAGCGGGGTCGAACTGGTCAAGCGACACTTAAAAAAGTTCGGTAACAGACCGGTGTACGTCACCCTGGATATTGACGTGGTCGATCCCGCATACGCTCCCGGTACCGGCACGCCGCAGGTGGGCGGCCTGTCCAGTGCGCAGATTCTGGACTTGGTGCGAAGCCTCCGGGGCTTGAACCTGGTGGGATGCGATCTGGTGGAGGTGTCGCCGCCCTACGATAACGGCGAAATTACTTCGCTGCTCGCGGCAAATTTGCTGTTCGAGTTGCTGTGTCTGTTCTAGGGGGCAGAGCCATTTCCAGTTATAGGGGTGGTCCTTCGACTGCCTGGCTGCTTCACTACGCGAAGCGGCCACACCGCTCGGGATGACACCGCATTTCATGACTACACTTGCCCGCAAACTTCGCGTCGTCGATTACTTCACCCTGGGTTGGGGAACCATGGTGGGCGTGGGCTGGCTGGTTGTCATGGACGACTGGCTGCTGCGCGGGGGGCCGCTGGGCGGTGTTCTGGGATTCGCAATTGGCGGAGCCTTGTTGCTGCCTATTGGCTATGTTTACGGCC
>DATGYF010000536.1:0-3844 GCA_035298145.1 Terriglobales bacterium
CGTCCTGGCACCTACGCCCTGGAACTGAGCGGAACAACTTCCCAGGCAGCAACTATCTCCTTCTCCCGAAAAATCACGGTCCGGGCCGCGAAGTATCCCAGCATCAAGGTCACTGTCGCCAAGCGATTCACCGAACCCAGCAAAGTGGAGCTGGAGCGCATTCATCAGGACAAGACAATCAAGCAGGACGTGTTTCAACACACCAATCCGGAGCGGGAATGGTCAGGAAGGTTTCTTCCACCCGTGGTCGCCCCCGTCTCCGACGCCTTTGGCACCCGGCGGACCTTTAACGGCAAAGTTCAAAGCATGCATCAGGGACTGGACTACGGCGTCTCCACCGGTACACCGGTTTCCGCCGCTAATGCGGGAATCGTTCTGCTGGCGGGCCCTTTGTACTTCGAAGGAAATTGCGTGGTACTCGATCACGGGCAGGGATTGCTCACGCTCTACCTCCACCTGTCGGAGATCAAGGTAAAGCAAGGCGAGCGGATAGCGGCAGGGCAGGAGATTGGGCGCAGTGGAGGCACGGGCCGGGCCACCGGCCCTCATCTTCATTTTGCGGTACGCTGGCAAGGTGTTTATCTGAATCCTGCGACCCTGCCGAGCCTCAGACTTCCTTGATCCGATAGCCAGGTTGCTTTCACCAGATTTTCCAGCGGCCGGGTGACGCGCCCAGCGCCACCGAATGCCAATCTACAAAACGAAAAATGGCGCCCGGTGCGGACGGCCGGGGAGGCGCCCGCTTCACATTCAGCCATCTGCGACTCTGCCTGAACCGCCCCGGATAACCGGGAAGGAGCGAATGGACGGCCGCAGATTCAGGTTTCTGACCAGGCGGTGCAGATAGTTCGCGTGCACTCCCAGGGTACGGGCCGCCTCGGTGTAGTTGCCTTTGGTTTCCTCGAGCGCGGTAAGAATGAGGTGTTTCTTCAATTGCGTGACCGCCACGTGATACTTGGCTTCCTGCGTGCCCGGCGCCGGATCTTTCTCCAAAACTGATTCCGGCAGGTCTTCCGGGCATATGGTTTCCGAGACGCCCAAAACCAGCGCCCGTTCGATGGCATTTTCCAGTTCGCGCACGTTACCGGGCCAGTCATAATTCATCAGCCCGGCCAGGGCCTCGGGAGAAATCTTTTTGGCTTTGACCTTGCACTTGGCGGCAAACTTGGCGACAAAATATTCCGCCAGAATGGGAATGTCTTCCACACGCTCACGCAGCGGGGGCACCACCAGCGATACGACGTTCAGCCGGTAATATAGATCCTCGCGAAATGTCCGTGCCTTCACTGCGGCTGCCAGGTCCTTGTTGGTGGCGGCGATCAGGCGAATGTCGATCGAGATCGGGCGGGAGCCCCCCAGCCGTTCGAGTTCGCGTTCCTGCAACACGCGCAGCAACTTGACTTGCAACGCCGGAGCCAGTTCCCCAATTTCGTCGAGAAACACCACGCCTCCGTCGGCCAGCTCCAGCCGGCCTTTCTTTTGACCGGCTGCGCCGGTAAACGCGCCTCTTTCGTATCCGAAGAGTTCGCTCTCCAGCAGACCTTCGGGAATGGCCGCGCAGTTAATGGTGACAAAGGGCCGGCCCGCGCGTGGGCTGTTGCGATGAATGGCCCGCGCCACCAATTCCTTGCCGGTTCCGCTTTCACCCCCCACCAGGACGGTTGCGTCCGTGGGCGCCACTCGCGACAGGAAGCGGTACACCTCTTTCATCGCGGGACTCTCGCCGACCATGTTGTGCTGCAGATTGATTTCCGCCGCCAGGCGAAGGTTTTCCTGTTCCAGCCACAGCAAGCGGCGGGAGTTCTCCAGCGCCACCGCGGAGATACCCGCAATGCTGGCCACGAGTTCCAGGTGGTCCCGATCAAATCGGGTACCCGGACTGGTGGTGTCCAGGTAGATGCACCCGACCACTTTTTGAAACACCGTCAAGGGGACGCAGAGCAACGAGCGCACTTTTAGACTCACCAGGCTTTCTACTTCGCTTAAGCCTCCGCTGGCAGGCACATCCGCTCCCAGGATCGCTACTCCCTGGTCCATCACCTGGGTCGTAATGGTGCGGCTTACGCGTACTGGTTCTGCCCGCTTTACGGGATAGGCGAAGAGCGAAGAAAACTTGTGGTTGCCCTTGCCATCCAACAGAATTGCGCCACGCTCGGCCGGCACCACCTCAAAAATCAGCTCCAGGATTTGCTCCTGCAGACGGTGCAGGTCAGAAATGGAGTGCACCACGCGGCTTATTTTCAGCAATGCATTGAGATTCCGCCCCACCCGCGAAGTTCCCGGCAACTCTTTCTGAATGCGTTCCGGCTGAAGGTAGAGAACATCCTGGGGGCGGATTCGGACCGTGGCCTGAGTCAGGCTATCGTCGAACTCAACAGCTTCGTTGGTGGCTCCATCCGAGTCCTCTTTCGTCAGGAAGACAAAAACAGACTCTCCCACTGAGATCTGATCGCCGTGGTTCAGCCGCTTTTCCGACACCACCCCACCGTTAACGAAGGTGCCATTACGGCTTTCGAGATCGCGAAGCTGGTAGCCGTCATCTTCCCGGATGAGCACGCAGTGGCGTCGCGACAGGGAAAGATCGCTGACCGTCAATGAGTTAGAGGGATCTCTGCCGATCCGGACTTCTGCTTCCGTCAAAAAATAGACCGAATCCGCCAATGGTCCCGCCGCGACCTGGAGTCTGGGCTTCAAGGGTTCGCACACCTCACTTGCGGCCTACGGTGTATCACACTTTTCATGCCGGCGGAATATCCCAACCCGTCCTGTTCCACTATCCGAACAGATAGTCGTTCTATCTATCCGGATAGAGAAGACGCTCGAACCCCGGCCCAAGGCCATCTCTTGGAGGAAGGGCTAATGTCATTAGAATGATTTACTTATCAAGACACCAGCGCAGATTGCCCCCGCCCCGTTGCGATGGCTGAAGACGTGCTCTCAAATGGGCAGCGTTGGCCTGGCAAAAAGCGACGGGGGAAGCGCTTTCAGAAGTTCCGCCGGGAATGCGCTGTTCGGGAACTCGAGGGACCCCCTCATCGGGTTCCCGATCGCTTTTTAGTACCCACCTGCTGAGAACCGAAAACTGACGACTGAGAACTTGAGTTTGATCGATCCCCTCAGAACCAAAACATTCTTACTCACCCATCGCGGTCAGGCGTTGCGAATCGGCCGTGTCACGCACGACGACGCCATCTTGGAAGGTCACAGTCTTGCCCGAGATTGCGGGGACGCGTTCACCCGGCAGTAAAATTCCCACCAGGTTTAAGGGATCGGCGGCCGACAACACGATGGTCTCTCCGGTGAGCGGCATTTTGCGGGTCGCGCGCAACGACTCAACCGCCACGGGCAGAGCAAATTGCTCACCGAGAAATCCATCCACAAAACGGCCGCCTCTAATCTCGCCTCGGTCCTCCAGGCGCCGGAACGCCATTTGCAATTCGCGCCACTTGGGAAGATTGGTCTCGCGAGCGAGCAGATCACGAAACACGATGCCATAACGTTTCAGCAACATCCAGCAGGTCGCCTCCACGGCGCGATTGCGGTCCGCCGCCTGGTCGGTGTACAAGAGCGCCCAGCGGCCCGTGCTATGGCGGGGGCGCGCCGCCCGACCGCTGCCTTGTCCGGCACGGCGCTTGGGATCAAGCAGCGAGCGCAGGTTGTCGAAACCATCGGCGGTGATCACACCACCTGCAACCAGTTCCCAGAGGGAGGTTTCCACCTCCGCTTTCAGGCGCCCCGTACCGCGCACGATATCGGCGAAAAATGACGCTCCGCGCTGCCGCAGGAAGTCCAGCACCTGGCGGGCAGTTTCGCTGAGGCCGCGCGCTTCGGGTGCCTCCGAGTC
>DATGYF010000537.1:0-2344 GCA_035298145.1 Terriglobales bacterium
CGACCTCACATACGGCTACAGCGATCGCTGCCGATACTATTGGAACCGGCCTGCGGTCAAGGAAGAGATGGCTCGACTATTCGATAATCTTGGCGAGAAACCAATTCCTCTTACCCTCATCAGCCAGTATCTGCCCCTGGAATACGAAGCAATCCGGCGCGGAGAACTGCAAGCTGTTCCCGCCCGGATGGTTCAATATCACATTCGGCGAGTTCTGCGGGTGTACGCTGATGCGTGCTCCGTAAAGCAGCCTGCTTAACGTGGAAGCCGTGACGGGCGAGAAAGGTGTTCTATGTCTCCGACCGGGAAAGCGGTTGCGCAAGCTGGCGGCAACCGCTTTCGGACGCTGATAGTTACCACGGTCTCATGTCTTTGGGCGACGACTACTGCTCTCGCCATTGTGTTTTCATCCTGGTTACCCGCTGGCGCTGCGGACACCTCCACGAGCGCGCCTCAGATTCAGGGGGACCACCTGAGAATTGAATTCGATCGTTACCTGCACAGCCGCGTGGTCGCCCGTTTTGACGGTCACGAGACAACGATGGGGCCATTTGTTGCCAGTGAGGCACCGTCAATCGCGGACAGAAGATGGACGGAGTTTTCGCTGGTCTCACAGAAGAATGACCTGGTTAGGGATGCTTTCGGAGCGGCAGAACGACTCGTAGTGGTTGGGAAAGCCGGACCACTCACCAAAGAAGTCTCGGTCACGATCTACGATGAACTTCCCGCGATGGCTTTCTTTGATGTCAGTTACACCAACACCAGCGCGGCCAAGGTCGCTGTAAGGGGCTGGACCAACAACGCCTATACGCTGAACGCGCTGCGCAACGGCCGCATGCCAGCTTTCTGGTCTTACCAGAGCGGTTCCTATGAGAAACGCCCAAACTGGATCGTCCCGCTGCATGCCAAATTCCGGCAGGAGAATTTTCTCGGTATGAACGCCAGCGACTACGGTGGCGGCACGCCGATCGTTGACGTCTGGCGGCGCGATGTTGGCATCGCGGTGGGGCACGTGGACCCGCGGCCAAGGCTAGTTTCGCTTCCGGTGTCGATGCCGGACTCTGGGCATGCCAAGATCGCCGTGAATTATCGGCACGCTACCACGCTAGGTCCGGGAGAGAGTCTGCATACGCTCCGTACTTTTGTGGCCGTTCACCAAGGAGACTATTTCCACACTCTGGTCGACTACAGGCGGTTCATGATGAAGAAGGCGGGCTTTCAGACACCCGCGCCGCCGGACGGTGCGTTCGGCCCCATCTGGTGTGCTTGGGGATACGGACGAACGATGCAGCCCAAACAGCTGCTCGATACGCTACCGACGGTTAAACGCCTGGGATTCGTCTGGGTCACACTCGACGATGGGTGGCAGAACAATGTAGGCGATTGGGCTCTCGATCCCAAGAAATTTCCTCGCGGCGACGCCGATATGAAGGCTCTGGTTGACCGAATCCACCAAGAAGGTTTTCGAGCGCAGCTCTGGTGGTCGCCGCTCAGCGCTGTACCGAGCTCTGAACTCTTGAAAGATCACCTCGACTACGAGCTGTTGAACCGCGATGGTTCTGCACGAAAGGTTTCATGGTGGAACTCCAACTACCTCTGCCCGGCGAACCGGCGGGTGGTGGAGTACCACAAGGCTCTGGTGCGGAAGATATTACTGGAGTGGGGCTTCGATGGCCTGAAGCTGGACGGCCAGCATATGAACGGCGTTCCGGCATGCTACAACCCCGCTCACCACCACGAACGGCCGGAGGAATCTGTTGAGGCCTTGCCGGACTTCTTCCGTGAGATCTACGAAACCGCGCAAAAGGTGAAGCCCGGGTCGCTGGTAGAGTTCTGTCCTTGCGGCACTGCATATTCGTTCTTCACCATGCCGCATTTCAACATGTCCGTTGCCTCCGACCCCGGAAGTTCGTTCCAGGTCCGCTCCAAGGCTAAAACGCTAAAGGCTTTGATCGGAGACTCCATCCCGTACTTCGGCGATCACGTCGAACTGAGTGATGGAACAGACGACTTTGCTTCCACGGTTGGGGTCGGCGGTGTCGTGGGAACGCAGTTTGTCCTGCCCTCGCTGGCGGAGAAGCCCAGCAAGTCTGATTTGACGGCGTCCCGCGAAAAAGAGTTCGAAACCTGGCTTCGCATCTATCGCGAAAAGATGCTCTCGCAAGGCCAATATCTCGGGCAACTTTACGATATCGGTTTTGATGTGCCCGAGACGCACGTCATCCGCAAGCAGCAGACTCTGTACTACGCTTTTTATGCCAAGCATTGGAAAGGGCCCGTCGAGCTTCGCGGCCTGGAAGACCGAACCTATGACGTCATTGACTACGTCAACGGAACGAAGCTT
>DATGYF010000538.1:0-5327 GCA_035298145.1 Terriglobales bacterium
GCGAATTAACCAGGGTCGTTTAAACTGGGGATTCCTCGCCGGGTCGCGGATGGCCATCGAAACCACGTTCTTTCGGGATCTCGCCTACGTCTTCGGCGCCGCCGTCGTGGGCGGCAGTGTGGCCAAGATGCTGCGGCAGCCCTTGATCCTGGGATATGTTCTCGGCGGATTTCTGATCGGGCCCTTTACCCCGGGCCCGACCCTCTCTGAGGTCCACGAATTCGAAGTGCTGGCTGAAATTGGCGTCATCCTGCTGATGTACTCGATCGGCCTGGAATTTTCCTTCAGCGAGCTTCTGCAGGTGAAATGGGTGGCAATTTTCGGAGCGCCGCTGGGGATCCTGCTCTCGATTGGCATGGGCGTGGGCGTGGGACGGTTGTTGGGCTGGAGCCTTCCCCAGGGAATTGCAATGGGTGCAATTGTTTCCGTCGCCAGCACCATGGTGCTCTCCCGCCTGCTGGCAGACCGCGGCGAATTACGCTCGTCCCACGGCCACGTGATGATCGGTATCACGCTGATGGAGGACCTCGCTGTCGTGGTCCTGACCGTCCTGCTGCCTTCGCTGACCAGTCTCACGGGAAGCCATTTTCTTTCGCTCGGAATCGCGGTGGGCAAGGCCCTGCTGATTATTACGCCGGTCATGTTCGTGGCGGCGAAACTGGTGCCGCCGTTGATGAAGCGGGTGGGTAGGGCGGGCAACGAAGAACTCTACGTGCTGGTAGTGCTGGCGCTGGGCTTTGCCACTGCCGCGGTGACCCAGGCGGTGGGATTGTCGCTGGCGCTGGGCGCATTTCTGGCCGGCCTGATCGTCAGCGAGTCGGGAACGACTCACAAGATGCTGGACAAACTGTCGCCCCTGCGCGATGCGTTTGTGGCGTTGTTTTTCGTCACCATCGGAGCGCTGGTGGATCCGCGCATTCTGGTCTCCAAGCCTGCGCTGTGGGGAGCGATTGCGGTCATGACCATGGTTGGGAAGTTTGCCATCTGGGCCCTGATCGTCTGGCTGTTTCGCTATCCTCCGCGAACCGCGCTCCTGGTTGGCCTGGGACTCACGCAGATCGGCGAGTTTTCCTACGTTCTGGTGCGGGTGGCCCGCGACGCCCATTTGGTCACCGAAGATATGTACCACGCTACTCTGGCGGCTTCGGTGATCACGATTTTGCTGAACGGCCTGGTAATGAAGGCGCTGCCCCGGAAACCCGTGCCGGCGGTGTAACCGGCGGCCTGCGGTGGCGCGAATCCAGCACGCATTCCGTTGCATCCGTTATTCTAGTAACAGACATATGGCAACCCGATCCAAATCTGCTGGTCAATCTGCCGCAACCGCGGTGCTGGACGCCCCGAATGGCGAACGGGAGCGTGTGTTCGAACCTTTCCGCCACTATGGGTACCTGGAAGCCGATCTCGATCCGCTGGGATTTCTGCCGCCGGTGTCGCATCCCAGCTTGCGGATCGAAGGCGAACTCGCCGACGAGGCGCGCCGCATTTACTGCGGCACCGTGGGCGCCGAGTTCATGCACATCACCGACCCGGAGCGGCGCCGCTGGATTCAGGAGCGCATGGAAGGGCCGCAACCTGCCGTGGATCAGGAGCGCGTGCTTGACCTGCTGATCCGGGCCGACCTGTTCGAATTGGTGCTGCAGCAGCGCTATCTCGGCACCAAGCGGTTCTCTCTTGAGGGCGTGACCGCACTGCTCCCGCTGGTGGATGAAATTCTGGACGCGGCCGGCCAGCGCGGCGCGGTAAACCTGGTGATGGGCATGAGCCACCGCGGCCGGCTCAATGTGATTGTGCAAGTGGCAAAACGCCCGGCGGAAGAAGTTTTTGCCGGATTTGAGGATGTGGATCCGCGCAGCGTGCTGGGGAGCGGCGACGTGAAATATCACATGGGCGCGACTGGCGAATATGTGACTCGCTCGGGCACGAAAATCAATATTCACCTGGTTTCGAATCCCAGCCACCTGGAGGCGGTGGATCCAGTGACAGTGGGCCGTACTCGCGCCAAGCAGGACCGAGCTGGCCAGGACGGGACTCAGAAGTTCTTACCCCTGCTGGTGCACGGCGATGCCGCCTTCGCCGGCCAGGGCATCTTGGCCGAGACCCTGAATTTGTCCGACCTGAAAGGTTACACGGTGGGCGGCACGGTACACATCATTGCCAACAACCTTCTGGGTTTTACTACTCTGTACAGCGAGGAGCACTCGTCGCGCTTTTCCGCTCAGCTGGCCCGCCGTCAATCGATTCCCATCTTTCACGTGAATGCGGAAGACGTGGACGCGGTCGTGCGGGTGGGCCGCCTGGCGCTGGAGTATCGCTACACCTGGAAGGGTGATGTGGTGGTGGACCTGATCGGCTACCGCCGCCACGGGCACAGCGAGGTGGATGATCCGACTGTTACCCAGCCGCTGCTTTACAAGGCGATCAAGGACCATCCGCCGCTGTGGGAGATTTACGCTGAAGATATCGGCGTCGAGGACGTCCAGGAACGGATGACCAAGGTCAGGGAAGAGCTGGAAGCAGCGCAGAAAAAGACTAAAAGCATTCGTAAGAAGCCGCTGCTGCGCGAGCTGCCCAGCTACTGGAATGACTACAAAGGCGGACGCTACAAGCCCGAGTATGAAGTGAATACCGGGCTCCCGGCGGAAGAACTGAACGAAATTACTGCGAAGCTCACGACTTATCCCCCGGACTTTCATATTCATCCCAAGGTCAAGAAGCTGCTGGAACAGCGCGCGGAGATGGGCGCGGGCAAGCGCCTGGTGGATTACGGTATGGCCGAAGCCCTGGCGCTCGGAGGCCTGGTGAAGGCCGGGATTCCCGTCCGGCTGACCGGGCAGGATACCCGTCGCGGCACTTTTAACCAGCGCCACTCGGTGCTGCTCGATATCGAAAATGAGCAGGAGTACGTTCCGCTCGAAAATATTGCTGAAGGCCAGGCGCGCTGCCAGATTTACAACTCGTCGCTATCCGAGGCCGGTGTCTTGGGATTTGAGTATGGCTACAGCCGGGACTATCCCGAGACCCTGGTGATGTGGGAAGCGCAGTTTGGCGACTTCGCCAACGTAGCGCAGGCGGTGATCGATCAATTCGTCAGCGCCGGCGAAGATAAATGGGGACTGCTCTCAGGTGTGGTGCTGCTTCTCCCCCACGGCCACGAAGGCCAGGGACCGGAACATTCGAGCGCCCGGCCGGAGCGGTTCCTGCAACTCGCGGCCCGCGATAATTTTCAGATTTGCCAGCCTTCGACTGCAGTGCAGTATTTTCACCTGCTGCGCCGCCAGGCGCTGCGCCACTGGCGCAAGCCGCTGGTCGTTTTTACTCCAAAGAGCATGCTGCGCCATCCCGACGCGTCTTCTCCCATTGCAGACTTCACTCACCAGCGCTTTCTGACTGTTTTGCCGGAGACGGAGATCAGCGATGCAACCCGTATCCTGATCTGCACCGGAAAGATTGGCCACGAATTGCGCGCCGAACGCAAAAAGAGGAACGACCAGACCACCGCGATCGTTTCGGTCGAACAGTTATATCCTTTCCCGGAGAAAGAACTGGAAGCGGCGATAGGACAGTTTCCGCGAGCACGCGAAGTTGTGTGGGTGCAGGAAGAGCCGGCCAATATGGGTGCGCTCTTCTACGCGCTGCCGCGGCTGCGCCGCATTGCGGGACATCGGGCGGTGCTATCCGTAAAGCGCTCCGCCAGCGCCAGCCCAGCCACAGGATCAGCCAAGGCGCACGAAGTGGAGCAGAAGACGCTGCTCACGCTGGCCTTTCCCAACAAGACTTAGAGAGATGCTGACAGTGGGTGCCCCGCCCTCGTTGTTCCGCACTTTGGAACGACAGGGCGGGGACGGTCAGCGGCGCTGTCATCCCACCCTGTCTCTCCAATAAAACGGAGAGACAAGGGTGGGGCACCCACGTTGAGGACACATTTGTTGACTTCTGCGCCAAGGAGGAGACTTCTCCCTCGGGAAATGCTGAGGGCGCGGTATACCATAAGGTGTGCAACTTCCCGTGAACCCGCCGCTCCTGCCGATGCTGGCCAAGCGCGTGGATGAACTGCCAGCCGATGGGGATTGGATTTTCGAACCCAAGTGGGACGGGTTTCGCGCCCTCGTCTTTCGCGATGGCGATGAGATCCTGATCCAGAGCCGCGACGAAAAGTCCTTGAACCGCTACTTTCCCGAGCTGCTGGAGCCGTTACGCTCAACCTTGCCTGCACGCTGTGTCCTCGACGGAGAGATTGTAATCGTGAAGGACAATGGACTCGACTTCGATGCGCTTCAACTGCGCCTTCATCCAGCCGCATCGCGGGTGAAGCTGCTATCCGGACAAATTCCAGCGTCAGTCGTGTTCTTCGACCTGCTTTGCAGGGATGACCGGGATCTGCGAGGCGAGCCATTTGAAACCCGCCGTCGCGAGCTGGAATTGATGATTTCATCGGCGCCACCACCTATTCACCTGACACCGGCGACCGTCGATCGCAGCGTGGCCGCAGACTGGTTTCGCCGCTTTGAGGGCGCGGGTCTTGACGGCGTCATCGCCAAGCCGACTTCAGGAACTTACGAGCCCAACAAGCGCGTCATGCTCAAGGTCAAGCATGAGCGTGACTGCGACTGCGTGGTAGCAGGGTTCCGTTGGCACAAGAAAGGCGATCGCACGCTCGTCGGATCATTGCTGCTGGGCCTCTTTGACGATACCGGGGCGTTGCAACATGTCGGGGTCTGTGCGAGTTTCAGCACCAAAAAGCGCGGCGAACTCGCAGAATTTCTCAAGCCCTATCGTAGAGACGCGCTTGCCGGTCACCCGTGGAAGGAGTGGGCAGATCATGGAAATGCTGGCGACGAAGTTGTCAAGCGCATGCCGGGTGGCCAGAGCCGCTGGAGTCAAGGCAAGGACTTATCCTGGGAGCCGCTGCGACCCGAACTTGTAGTGGAAGTCGCTTACGACCACATGCAAGGCAGCCGCTTTCGTCATACCGCACAATTCCGAAGATGGCGGAGCGATAAAAAACCAGCCGACTGCACCTATGCACAACTCGAAGTGGTTCCGCCTCAGGAACTGGAAGAGATTTTCCCACACGGTCGTTAAGGTTGGGCCGCCTATTCTTCTTTCTTTTCTGCTGCTTTCTTCCTGCGCGATTGCCGCCATTCACGCGTCGGATCGTCATCCGGGTCGGGAGTTTCCTGGGGCGGCCGCAGTGCTTCGGGCACGTGACGCAGATTGATCCGGATGCGGGTCCAGGTCGAAGACCTGCCTCGCATGGAGTCCACCAACACATCGTCGGCGGCTAGGAGAGCCGCTATCTGGGGATGTTTGCTCTTCCATCTTTC
>DATGYF010000539.1:0-6639 GCA_035298145.1 Terriglobales bacterium
GAGATGAAGTACGTGATCCAGGACCTGGAGCGCCAGAAACTGGAATTCCCGGTGATCTGTGGCGGCGCCGCGCTCACGCGCAAATACGTGGAAGACGATCTGCGCCGCGAATACTCGAACGCCGTGTTCTATGCCGACGACGCCTTTGCCGGCCTGCACATCATGGAAGACCTGGCCACGGCCAACGGCAAGAAGCAGGCCCGCCTGCAGGAAGGGCGTACGGTCAAGGAATACGCCAAAGCCGCCGCGGTCGATGAAGAAACCGGTCCGGTGTTCGCGGAGAGAAGTCCGGTAGTGAAAGATGCCCCGAATATCCCCGTCCCGCCGTTCTGGGGGGTAAAGGTGCGCAAGGATTTCGAGCTGCGTGAGCTGTTCCCCTACATCAACGAAACTGCGCTGTTCAAGAACCAGTGGCAGCTGAAAACCGCATCGCAGGAAGATTATCTTCGCCTGGTGGAAGAGAAATTCCGTCCGATTAAGAAGAAGCTCGAAGAAGAAGTGATTGCCAGCGGAATCCTCGAACCAAAAGCGGTGTACGGATATTTTCCCGCCCAGAGCGATGGTAATGACACCATCGTGTACGACCCAGGCTCGTGTGGCGCGGGCGCCCCCGCCCGCGAAACGGCCAATGCTCCCGCTGCTGCAAAGGAGCTCCTGCGCTTTACCTTCCCCCGGCAACGCGAAGGCCGCAAGCTTTCGATCTCCGACTTCTTCGCTCCCAAGTCATCCGGAAAAATGGATGTCATCGGTTTGTCCCTGGTCACGATGGGCGCCCGGGCGTCGGTAGAAACGCAAAAGTTGTTCGAAGCAGGGGAGTACACGAAGTATCTCTATCTGCACGGCTTGAGTGTCGAAACCGCCGAGGCCCTGGCCGAATACCTGCACAAAAAGATGCGCGAAGAACTGGGCATCGCGGGCGAAGACTCGCCCCACATCCGCGATTTGTTTCACCAGAAATATCGGGGCTCGCGTTATTCCTTTGGCTACCCGGCGTGTCCGAATCTGGAGGACCAGACCAAGCTGTTTGCCCTGCTCCATCCCGAGGAAAATATTGGAGTGCGCCTGACTACCGGATTTCTTCTGGATCCCGAGCAGTCCACATCAGCCATTGTGGTCCACCACCCCGGCGCCAAGTATTTCGTGGTGTAGGAGCAGGCAGATACCTCTCAGCGTGCCCAGGGATCAAAGAAAGCGATGCGGGCAACTTCGAGATGTTTGGTGTCCCGCGTAACCAGCGTAAGGTCGTAGTGCAGGGCGGTGGCAGCGAGAAGCCCGTCAATAACCGGCAGCGGAGATCTCCGGGCAGCTGCGCTACCCGCGAGTCGTCCCCAGCGGTCGGCGACGGCCTGATCGATAGCAAGGATGCGGTTCGAAAACCGAAGCGCCAAGTCCCGGTCCAGCCAGGCTTCGAGGGCAGTGCGACGCTTGGCATCGGGCAGGGAACTGATTCCTTTGCGAATTTCGCCGAGCGTAAGCACACTCAGATAGAGCAGGATCTCGTCCGTGGCCTCGATCCATTGCGTGACCCCCGGGTCCGGCCTGGCTTTGACCAGTTCGGAGATCACGTTGGTGTCGAGCAGAAAGCCACTCATAGGTTAATCTTCCGGCCATAGTCCGCTTTGCGTTTCAAATCCAACTCAGTCCCAGCCAGCGGCGACGCTGCGAAGAATTCGACCAGGCTTCGAGGCTGGCGGGTGCGGCCGGTAAGGCGTTCGAATTCCTCCGCGGGAACGACCACGACTGCTTCTTTGCCTTGGCGGGTCACGTATTGCGGCCCTTCAGCGCGCGCGCGGCGAAAAAGCTCGCTGAATCGGGCTTTTGCGGTTTGCAATTGCCAAGGGGGTCGAGAGGGCGAGTTTAGCCCTTTGATAGCGGGGCCTTTTTCGGCTTCGATCTTGGGTTTAGACATAACTAGTCTGACTAGTCATATTATAAACGCTCCCTCCACTGCGCGCAAGCGCCAAACCATTCTGCCGTTTCCCCAGGCCCATGCCGTAACCATGGGCTCTCCTTCTGGCGTTCTCCGGAATTACGCGCGCGAATGGCGGTCTCCGGCATTTGCCTACGGGCAGCTTCCCTGAAACGCTATAATCCCAATCCAACCATGGCTCTGACTTCGGGCACCAGACTCGGGCCCTACGAGATCGTCGCCCCGCTCGGCGCAGGCGGAATGGGTGAGGTGTACCGCGCTCGTGACCCGCGCCTGGGCCGTGAAGTTGCCATCAAGGTGCTGCCCGCTTCTTTCTGCGGCGACCTCGACCGGCTTCGCCGCTTCGAGCAGGAGGCCCGAGCGGCCAGCGCGCTCAACCATCCCAGCATTCTTGTTGTTTATGATATTGGGACCCACGAAGGCGCACCGTACCTGGTGACGGAACTTCTGGAAGGTTCCACTCTCCGCGACCGTCTGGCCGGCGGCCCTTTGCCGGCTCGCAAGGCGGTGGATTTTGCGATTCAGATCGCCCATGGCCTGGCAGCGGCGCACGAAAAGGGAATTGTTCATCGCGATCTCAAGCCCGAAAACATCTTCATCTGCCGCGACGGACGCCCCAAGATTTTGGACTTCGGCCTGGCCAAGTTGTGTGTGCCCGAGCCGGGCGATGCCGGCGCCACATTGGACGTTGACCATCAGACCGCAATCGGCACGACCTTGGGCACGGCCGGTTACATGTCGCCGGAACAGGTGCGGGGAGAGAAATCCGACCAGCGCTCCGATGTATTCAGCTTCGGCGCAGTGCTCTACGAGAGCCTTTCCGGTCATCGGGCTTTTGACGGACGCACGGCAGCCGATCGTTCCAGCGCCATTCTGAAAGACGACCCTCCTGACCTGCTGGCGACCAGAAAGAACATTCCTGCGGCGCTTGACCGCATCGTGCGCCACTGCCTGGAAAAGAGTCCTGAACAGCGCTTCCAGTCTGCTCGTGATCTCGCCTTTCATCTGGAATCCACGTCCTCGATTTCGGAAACCGGCGCAGCTCCATCGCTGGCTCTTGAGAAGAAGGGAAGCAAACGTCCCCTGCGCTGGATGGTTGCACCTCTGGTGGTCGGTCTGGCCATGGTGCTGGCCGCTGCCGGCGCGTGGTGGTTCCGGGGACGAGAGCAGTCAGGCTCCCGGACCGTCAAATTCCTCCGTCTCACCGATTTTGCCGGTATGGAAGAGAGCCCGGCATTCTCCCCCGACGGCAAATCCGTGGCCTTCGTCAGCGATTCGACCGGCTCGCGGCAAGTATGGGTGCGTCTGCTGGCGGGTGGCCCCCCGCTGCAGATTACGAACGGCGAAGGCTCCCATCTCTTCCCCAGGTGGTCGCAGGACTCGGCTGCCATCATCTATTTCACTCCGCCGCCTGAAGGAACCGCTCAAGGTACTTTGTGGGAAGTTTCAGCCCTCGGCGGCACGCCTCGCCAGCTGGTTTCCAGCATGAGTGGCGCCGACATGAGCCATGACGGCAAGCGGATGGCCTTTTTTCGCCTTAACGGAAAACAAATAGAATTGGTCGTAACCGATCTGGACGGCTCCAACCCTCTGGTATTGACCCAGGCGGTCACCAGCTTCAGCTATCGTCAACCCCGCTGGTCACCCGATGACAGCACCATTGCTTATCTGCACAACGAGGAAACATGGGCTGACGATATCTATATTGTTCCTTCTGCGGGCGGTGCTCCTCGCGCTCTTACTCGGGAGAGTACGTTGATGAGCGGGCTGACCTGGTTGCCCGACGGCTCCCATCTCGTGTACAGCAGTGCGCGGGGCAACACGCTGCTCTATCTTCCGACCCTGCACTTGTGGGAGGTCTCGAAATCCGGAGGCGAATCTCGCCAGCTGACCTTTGGCGAATCGGGCGATGAAAGTCCTGACATGGATCGCGAAGGCCGCCTCCTGGTCAGCCGGAAACATATGGAGTTCGATATTTGGAAGTTTCCGGTTGACGGTACCCCAGCCGACAACGTGAGCCGGGGAGTGCGTATCACCAGCCAGACCGGACAGGTGCAAACTCCCACCCTGGATCCGACCGACCACGAAATGGCCTATCTGTCTGACAGCGGGGGCCACGGCAATATTTGGGTGCAGCCTTTGGGCGGGGGCCAGAGGCGCCAGATCACGTTCGAAAAAGATCCGGCCATGGTGATGGGAGTTCCCAGCTGGTCACCGGATGGAAAGTTTATTACCTTCGCGAGCGGTCGAGCCTCGCGAGATGCTTTCCGGGTGGATTATTTTTTGATCCATCCCGACGGGAGCGACCTTCACCGGTTGATTCCAACGGCGACATGGACGACCTGGTCCGGCGACAGCAAATGGCTGTACTATTCCGAGTTTTCGTCGATGCAGAACGCCGGCGGCACCAGGCTCATGAAGATTCCCGTGGATGGCGGGACCCCGGTAGTGGTGCGCTCAGACAACGCTCGCGGCCCGGCGCCGGCGCCCGATGGCTCCGCCTTGTACTACATGGTCCCCTTGCAGAACCTGAACGGTTCGCTGGACTACGAACTGCGCGTGGCCCGTCCCGAGAGTGGTCCTTCGAATTTGTTGGCGCGCATCTCGGGTCAGCGGGTGCCGTTGTGGCAGGGCTTGCATCCCGTGATCTCGAAAGACGGAAAGGGGCTGGTGATGCCCCTGGCCGATAGCCTGGGAACCAATATCTACGTCGCGTCCACGGCGGATGGAAAATTAAGACAGGTAACCGACTTTGGGCAGAAACGCACGTTCATTGTGCGCCGCATTTCCTGGTCCTCGGACGGAAAATTCGTCTTCGCAGCCGTCGGCGTAGGCGATGCCGACATCGTGCAGATGGACGGCCTTCTGCAATAACACGCCTGCCGTGAATTCTCTGCGGGTCGGACACTCTTGTCCAGAATCAGGATCAAAGGCAGGACTCAAGAAGGAAAATACAACACCATCAACTCTTCATCCACGTACTCATCGCCGATTTTCAGGGCGCTCTTTTCGCAACCGTAAACCTCAAAGCCCAGAGACTCGTACAAGCTCCTGGCTCCCGCATTCTGACGGCTGACCGCGAGCGTAACCTGTTCGATGCCCGGCAAAAGCTGCACCAGTCCGATCAATTCTGCCAATAAGGCCCGGCCGACGCCCTTCCCGCGACACTCTTCCGAGACGTACACCCCCCAAATCCCCCCGCGGTGGCAGATCTTCTCCCCTCGGCGGCGAAAAAATCCAGCCATGCCGATGAGTTGGCGATCGATGAAGGCACCAAGAACAAAGTTGTCGTCCGCCGCCACCAGGCGATCTCTGATAGTCTCCAGCGTCATGGCCTGATGCTCGGCTACGGATTCCGTGAAGGCTTGGGGTTCCCGCTCCAGCGCTTCGTGCCGAAGCTGCCGGTAGGACTCGGCATCGAGGTCGGTGAGACGGCGAATTTCCATTGGTCAGTCGGGAGTTAAGCAGTTCCTGGTTCTCGGTTCATGACGATTATAGCGGCGCGATGCATGCGTCGAATGCCTTCAAGGACAAACCGGCGTTGCCCCACGTGCATCTCAATGTCATGATCCGTAAACTGAAATCCGGACAGTATCGTTTGTACTCGAGCAAGAAGAACCCTAAGACTGGTCGGCGACGGAACCTGGGAACGTTCGGGAGTCGGGCAGCCGCTGAGAAACACGAGCGCGCGGTGCAATTTTTCAAGAGAGCGTAAACCGGCGCCGGTGGTGCCTCGCAAATTCTAGCGCAGTTGCTCTCTCATCCAGGCCGTGACCAGCGGCACCAGGTTGTCGTGAAATTTCCCCTTCACGGTAAAGCCGTGGTCCATGTCCTCCACTTCGAGATAGCGGGCATGGCCGGGATGGACCTGATTGACGATCTGAGCAATCGCTTCGCTGTCGGCGCGGCTCATGATCTCATCCGCGCCGCCGCGGATAACCAGCACCGGCGCACTCACTTTCTGCCAGGCCTCGCCCAGGTTCAGCGCCTGCAATTGCTGGTAAAACGCTGCGGGGCGCCCGTATTGTCCATCTGGAGTGTCATACCACAGGCTTTTCCACTCAGTATGCTGGGCGATAACTTGCCCCGGCGTCATGCCCCTGATCAGATACAGGTTGTAGAAATCGGAGAAAGCCTTCACCGCCGCATTTACTTCAGACGGCGACTTTTCCTCTGCCGTAAGCCGCCGCCGTTCCAGTTCCAGCATGTGCTCATACCAGGTGCGTCCCCAGGAACCGGCAGAAACGAATCCGCGCACGGAATGATCTCCGGCAGCCAGTGGTGAGAAGCCGCCGCCGTTACTCAGGCCTACGACAAACACCCGGCCGGAGTCGATGAAATCATATTTTTCCAATGCAGCAAACGCCGCCTGCCAGCCTTCCATCTCACTGTTGAAGTCCGCCTTCGAGCAATCGCCCTGGCTCTCACCCACGCCAGGTTTGTCCATGCGCATCGTGGCGTAGCCCGATTCATCAATCAGGCGCCGCATGAATTTGCCGAAGCCGTCGCGGGTATTTGCGTCGGGATACTCCATCGTGTCGCAACTGAGCCAGCCTACAAAAAAAATGACGGGAACCTTGCCGCCGGCGGCCGTGGGGCGAGTGATGAAGGTACGCAGCTTTTGCCCGCTATGGTTCACCACCCAGTCATAAGACACGGTGGCATGTGCAAAACTTTCCCGCTGAGATGTCTGGGCTGCGCTGAAGGGA
>DATGYF010000540.1:0-2703 GCA_035298145.1 Terriglobales bacterium
CCGCTACTCGCCCGCGGCTGCCGCCCGCTCGCCTGACAGCTCAACGCTGTAGCGCAGGGCAATGTTCATGAACACGCTGCCCCGATCGGTCTCGCAACAAATAACCAGGGCTTCGGTGTCCTCACTGCTGGTGGGACCAAGCTCGGAAGTATGTAGAACGGGGGGATGCACGCGGAAGTGGAAGCCCTGATCATTCAGGGCAGTGACTGCATTCCCAGTCACCTGATTGGCCAACTCACAAACTGTTTCCCGCACCAGGTCATCGGATTCAGGCACTTCGCCACCGGCAAAGTGGCTGGCCACACGCACCGCAGTTTGGGGATCGAGATCGAACACAATGCGCCCTTCGATGTCGCCGGTGATCGCCACCAGTGCGGCCACGCCTTTGCGCCGGTAAGCCTCCTGCTCCATGCTCAGGTTCCCAATGGACATGGGGGCCTGCAGGCCCTGGGCCAGGACGGCGTCCGCCGCATTGATGAACGGCTGGATCAGCTCCATCTTCATAGATCAGGCTCCCGCACCAGCAGCATTGGCCACGGCGCCGTCTTCGCCGAGCACGTACTTGATGACTTCGTACAGAACTTCTGGTTTCACCGGCTTCTGCACAAAGTGACGGGCCCCGCGCTGCAGCGCCGCCACAATGTTCTCCTGATACCCCACGGAAGACACCATGACAATGCGCGCCTCGGGATGCTGCGCCACGATCTTCTCGGCCGCCTCGATCCCTTCCATCTGCGGCATGGTGATGTCCATGAGCACGATGTCGGGATTGGTGCGGTCGTATTCGGTGATGGCGGTCATGCCGTCGCCGGCTTCTCCCGCCACCTGGCCGCCGAAAGTTTCCACGATCCGCGCCAGGTTTTTGCGGGCGAAGACGGAATCGTCCACCACCAGGTAGCGGACCGGCTGACCGTCCTTGCTGCGTTTTAACGATGCAAACTGCTCCATAAACTCCTCCTGCCTTTAATGCGAAATCGAACCACGGTGCAAACTACTCTCGCCCGGCGCCCGCGGCTTTGCCGCCTTCGCCGGGTTCGTTCCCAAATCCGTTTTTGCGCTCGGTCATGCATTGCGCCTGCAAGGTGTTGGCCAGCACATCCAGCCCAACCACTCGCACCGCGAAGCCGCGATCGATGGCCGCTTTGGGCATGCCATAGACCACGCACGACTCCTCGCTCTGCGCGATCGTCATTCCTCCCACCGCCTTGACCGCGCCCATGCCCTGCGCTCCGTCATCTCCCATGCCCGTCATCAGCACCGCAATGCCTTTAACGCCGAACTCGTCGGCCAGGCTCTTGAACAACACATCGGCAGAGGGACGGTGGCCGTTGACTCGGGGCTCATCGCTCAGCACCGCGACATCTCCGAGCGGCAGGCGTTTTACCTTCAAATGCCGGCTCCCCGGGCAGATCAGCACCCTCCCCGCCAGCAGAACGTCCCCCGACTGCGCTTCCTTCACCCGCACGGCGCAGATTTCATCCAGACGCCGGGCAAACATTTCGGTGAAACCCTCCGGCATGTGTTGCACCACCACAATCGCCCCGGGAAAATCCGCCGGCAATTGCGAGAAAACAAACTGTAAAGCCTGCGGCCCTCCGGTAGAAACCCCGATGGCAATCACCCGATTAGGAGCTTTTTTAGCATCGATGGGGGCTTTCTGCCCGGAACGAGCAGTCGCACCAACCGGCCTGACGGTCACCCCTCGGCTCTGGGCCGCGGCCTTGATCTTGCCGATCAATTCGGCTGCGATCTGCGGCATGCGGGCGGAGACGTCACTCGGCTTAGCCACAAAATCAAACGCGCCCAGCGACAAGGCCTGCAGCGTGATCGAAGCTCCCTGCGTGCTGTGGGAACTCACCACGATCACCGGCAGGCGATGTCGGCGCATGATCTCTTTGAGCATGTCGATGCCGCCCATGCCCGGCATTTCCAGATCGAGCGTAATGACCTGGGGTTTCAGTTCGTCAATCTTCCTGAGGCCGAAGTTGCCGTCCATGGCCGTCCCGACCACCTGGATCGAACTGTCAGTCTGCAAAATCTGTGGAATCAACTTCCGCATCAGCGCGGAATCGTCCACCACCAGCACGCGCACCGGCGTCATGGACGCACCTCCGCCGTGCTCTCGCGCAGCGCCTTGCGGTCGGCGTGGGAGAGCAGGAGTCCGGAGGCGATGCCCTCGCCTTCTTCCGGACGAATCTTGCCATGGCGATCCACCACCGCGGGCAGATTGACGATGAGCACCACGCGGCCATCGCCAAGGATGGAAGCTCCGCTGATCAGGTCGGTGGCCACGGTCTGGTCATCGAGCGCCTTGATGACAAGCTCTTCTTCACCCTCCAGGCTGTCCACGATCATCCCCAGCTTCCGCTCGCCCATGGAAATCACCAGCACAAAAATCTTTTCCGAGCCCCCCTGGGCTCCCTTTCCCGGCGCGCGCCCCAGACGGACCAGGGGCAGGACGCGATCGCGCAGCTGCAAGACTTCATGGTTATGCACCTGATGCACGTCGGATTCCCGGGCGCGGGCAATTTCCGCGACTGCGTTCAGGGCCACGGCGTACAGCCTCTGCTCCACCCGGAACAGCAGGGCCTTGATGATGGCCAGAGTGAGCGGCAACTTGAGGCGGAAGGTGGTGCTCTGGCCCACTCGGGTCTCAATCTCAACTGAGCCTTTCAACCGGTGCAATACCGTCTGCACCACGTC
>DATGYF010000541.1:0-1507 GCA_035298145.1 Terriglobales bacterium
AGCAGTACGCGGCCGTTGAGACTCGCGGCCAGGTCCGTCGAGCCATCATTGTCGTAGTCTCCCGCCGTACAACCGATCGCGTGAAGCGAAGAATCCAGCCCGGCCTTTTTCGTTACATCTTCAAACTTGCCGTTGCCCAGGTTGTGATACAGCGCGATGCCGCCTTGCGGACCGTTGTCGGGAAGGAAAATGTCGGGCTTGCCGTCGCCGTCGAAGTCGAGAAAGCAGGCGCCTGGTCCCAGGAATGATGCGAGATCGGTTGCTGCCGCGGATGAAGCCTTCGGTGCCAGTCCCGCGCTCTCCGTCACCGGCAGAAAGCGCACCGCAATCGGCGGCAACGCTTTTTCAGCGGCCCCCACCGCCTCTTCCACCGTCGAATATCTTCCCTGATCTCCGTAGGCCAATCCGATGGGAGAGCCCAGTTTGTTCTGCGTGATGTGCTGGAAGCGCACCAGATGTTCGCGGGCATGGGTCGCATCGCCTGACTGCTGGTAGGCCCGCGCGATGCCGAATTCCGCCGAAGCGTGCAGCGGGTTCAACTTGAGCGCATGCTGGAAGGCGTCAATGGCCTGCGGATACTGCTTGAGCTGCGCCGATGCGGCGCCCAGAAAATACCAGCTGTCGGCATCGTTGGGATCGATCTCGGTGACGTGGCGAAACGCTTCCACCGATCCCTGCGGATTGTCGGAATTCTTGTAGAGCAATCCCAGGTTGAACCAGGCGTGAGGATCGTTGGGGGCATTCTTGCCTGCAGCCTCAAGAAGCGTCTTCGCGGGCTCGATCCGCGCCAGGTTCAGCAGCGCGATGCCCTGGTTAAGAAATGCGATCTGCAACTTGGGATCGCGGGCGCCCGCTTCCTGAAAGGCTTTGAGGCCTTTCTCGAAAAGCTGCTGGTTCATGTAGGCCGCGCCCAGGTTGTTCAGGCGCGCGGCTTCGGCGGAGGGGTCGGGCTTGGAATGGGAATCATCCGGCGCGGCGGCAAGAATGACCGCCGCGGCCAGGGCAACAAGGGCGCAGAGCAAGAGGCTTCGCTTGGGCATGCCAGAAATAAGTAAACCACAAATGGAGCAGGAAAATCGTTGCGATCCCGGAATACGTAGGGGCAGATGTCAACATCTGCCCAGCCGAGCGAAGCTCGGCCATCGGGCCGCGAGACGCCGGCGCTACTTTGGCGAGCCTAGCTCGCCCGCCCAGATGAGGACATCTGGGCCTACGTATTCGGATGCCCGTAGCAGCCGATCTGCTCTTCCAATGCCGCAGCCACAGAAAGCACCAACTCCTCCTGCCAAGGACGCGCCACGATCTGCACTCCGATGGGCAAGCCTTCCGGCGACTTCCCCACCGGAACCACCACGGCGGGTGTGCCCAGCAGATTGAACCATTCGGTATAGCTCCACGCATCCAGATACTTCACGGTTTTTCCTTCGACCTGCCAGCTGCGCTCGCCATGATGGAATGCGGGAATCGACGCCACCGGACAAAGCAGCACGGGATAATCCCGCATCTG
>DATGYF010000542.1:0-7746 GCA_035298145.1 Terriglobales bacterium
GCCATTCATCGCCGAAGCGCGGCGCAAGGGAGCCAGGCTGGTGGTGATTGATCCTTACCGCACCCGCACCGCAGCCTGCGCGGACTGGTACCTGCCCATCAATCCCGGCACCGACGCGGCGCTGGCCCTGGGCATGATGCACGTCATCATCAGTGACGGATTGCACGATGCTGATTATCTTGCCCGCTACGCCGTGGGCTTCGAGCAGCTTCGCGACAAAGTGCAGGAATACCCTCCGGAGCGGGCGGCGAAGTGGACGGGCATTGCGGCGTCTGACATTGTCAAACTTGCCCGCGAGTATGCGACCACGCATCCGGCGGTGATCCGGGTGAACTATGGGGTGCAGCGCTCCGAGGGTGGCGGCATGGCCACACGTGCCATCACCATGCTCCCCTGCGTTACCGGCTCGTGGAAAGAAGTTGGCGGCGGGCTTCAGCTTTCGACCAGCGGAGCCTTTGGACTGAACCGCGACGCGCTGGAGCGTACCGATCTGATGGAGAAAGCCCTGGGAAGGGCCGCGCGCGCCGTCAACATGGTGGAACTGGGCACGGCACTCAATACGCTGGACAACCCACCCATCAAGGCGCTGTTCGTTTACAACTCGAATCCGGCGGCGGTCTGTCCCGACCACAACCAAGTCGTTCGGGGATTACTGCGTCCGGATTTATTCACCGTGGTGCACGAGCAGTTCTTCACTGATACCGTCGATTATGCCGACATCGTTCTTCCCGCGACCACGTTTTTCGAGCACAAAGACCTGCAGGGAGCTTATGGACACTACTATCTGCAAGTGTCGGACGCTGCCATTGCGTCGCTGGGCGAATGCCGCTCTAACGTGGAAGTGTTTCGCGCCCTGGCCGGCCGCATGGGGTTTGGGGAGGACTGCTTCCAGGACTCCGTTGACCAGATGATTGATACCGCTCTGCATTCCGACAACCCACGGCTTCGCGGAATTGACCGGGAGAGGTTGGAGCGGGAAGGGCATGTCAGGCTGAATTTTGAAAATCAGTCTTCAGTTTCCAGTTCTCAGTTCTCGGATTTCCTGCCTTTCGCGGAAGGGAATTTCGGGACGAAGAGTGGAAAGGCTGAGCTTTACAGCGAGGATCTTAAGGCCCAGGGGATGGACCCGGTGGCTGCATTTACCCCTCCGGATGAATCTCGGCACGGTTTGCGGGCGAGGCAGTTTCCCCTCGAGCTTTTGGCCCGCAAGGCGGACAACTTCCTGAATAGCACGTTTTGCAATTTGCCGGTGGTCCAGGAGATGGAAGAAGCCGGATTGCTGGAGATGAGCGCGGCCGATGCCAGGGCGCGTCGCATCGTCGATGGCGATGTGGTGCGGGTCTTCAATGACCGTGGAGACATCACGCTGCGGGCCCGGGTGGATGGCGCGGTGCAGGCGGGAGTGGTTTCTGCTAAGCTCCACTGGGCCAAGCTAAACTCGGGAAGCCGCAACATAAATGTACTTACTTCGGAAAAACTTACGGACCTAGGCAACTCCGCCACGTTTTATTCCGTCTTGGTTGAAGTAGAGCTCGTTAAACCGTCTCCCTGATGCGGGAGCGGTTTGGACGGTCTCCACGGCTCTACCGTATAATTGCCACTTTCCATACTCCCAGGATCCGAGGTAGTAACGATTCTTCGTTTTCATCAGGATAGCCCTGTAGTGACGAAGAGCAGGTCGGGCCATGCGTGGCCTGTTCCGGCTGGGGCATCGCCTTCATCTTCTTCAATCATAAAGATTTGTAAAGCGCGATGGCCTTTTCTGCTTCTCTTTCTGTTGTTGTGTGCAACGGGATGGGGGCAACAGGATTTAATCACCGAAATCGTGATCCACGGGAACCGGCGCATTCCGGCGGAAACCGTGCGGGGACGCATTTTCACCCGTCCCGGCGACGTCTATGACGCGGCTGCCCTGGAACGCGACTTTAACTCCTTGTGGAATACGGGATATTTCGAAGACATCCGCTTCGAGCGCGAGCAGACTCCCAAAGGCTGGCGCCTTGATGTGTACGTCAAGGAGCGCCCGACCATCAGCGAGATCGATTATCTGGGTCTGAGCTCGGTTTCGAAGAGCGATGTGTTGGACCGTTTCAAGGAGCGCAAGGTAGGACTCTCGCCCGAAAGCCAGTACGATCCGACCAAGGTAAAGAAAGCGGAGGTCACGATCCGGGAGTTGCTTTCCGAGCATGGCCGGCAGTTTGCCACCGTACGCACCGAAATCCAGCCCATCCCGCCCGCTAAGGTCAGCGTCACCTTTGTGGTGAAGGAGGGCCCCAAGGTGAGCGTGGGCAAGATTACGTTTATCGGCAACCACCATGTCAGCTCGCGGGTCCTGCGTGGCGCCATGAAGAATCTGAAGCCGATCGGGATTCCGCACTCCATCTTCCTGGAAAATATCTTTGCCAAGACTTACGACGCCACCAAACTGGACGAGGATACGGAACGGGTGCGGGCGGAATTCCAGAACCGCGGCTACTTCAAGGTGGTGGTACAGGATGCCAAGACGGAAATTCATGACACCGGTCATCCGGGATTTCACATCCCCCTGTTGATGAAGGGGGCAGGCAAAGCCGTTGACATTACCATTCCCATCGATGAAGGCGAGCAGTATCGCCTGGGCGAAATCACGTTCAAGGGCAACGAGGAGGTCAAAAACATCAAGGCCTTGCGCTCGCTTTTCCCCATGAAGGACGGCGACATCTTCTCGCGTGAAAAAGTGGCCAAGGGTTTGGACAACCTGCGCAATGCGTATCGCGAGCTGGGCCACATCAACTTTACATCGATTCCCAACACCACCTTCGACGAAGGTAAGAAACTGGTCAATCTTTCCATCGACATCGACGAGGGCAAGAAGTTCTATGTCCGCAGAATCGAATTTGCCGGCAATACCACTACCCGCGACAAGGTGATCCGCCGCGAGGTGGCGCTCGAAGAAGGACAGGTTTACGACGAGCGGTTGTGGAAGCTGAGCCTGCTACGGCTCAACCAGTTGGGATATTTCGAGCAGTTGAAGCCCGACGATCCCAACGTCACCGAAACCCACCTGGACGAAAAAAATGGCACGGTTGACCTTACGCTTAAGGTCCATGAGAAGGGCAAGAACAGCATAGGGCTGAACGGCGGAGTGAGCGGACTGGCCGGCGCCTTCATCGGGATTAACTACAGCACCAACAACTTCCTGGGCCTGGGCGAAACCCTGGCGGTCCAGACCAGTATCGGCAATGCGCAGCGCATTCTGTCGTTCAGCTTCACCGAACCCTATCTTTTCGATCGCCCCATCCAGGGCGGCTTTTCCGTCTTCACCCAGAAATTCAACTATAACGAGGCCCGGCAGACAGCGATCTTCACCGGTCAACAGGTGAATCTGCCGTCCGCGTATCTGAACAACCTGCAGAACTACACTCAGTCCAGTACGGGCTTCACCGGGTCACTGAGCTACCAGTTGCACCATTCGTTCAAGCGCATTGGCATAACCTACTCCTTCGACCGGTCCTCCATCGTCGCGTTGAGCAATGCGTCGAAAATATTGTTCACCGACTTGGCCTTTCGCGGGATCAGCGGCCCCAATTCACTGGAAGGCATCATCACCAGCAAAGTCCTGCCCAACTTTTCGTTCAGCACTATCGACAGCCCGATCTCGCCCCACCGTGGGACGAGCGTGTTTCTGGGCGGGGAAATTGCCGGCCTGGGGGGGACGGTGCGGTCGATCCGACCTATCGTTCAGTACAAACACTTCAAACCCATGCAGAAGGGCCGCAATACGATTGGCTTTAACTTTCAGGGTTCGTTTCTCACCGGTTATGGCCGCGTGGTGGCTCCGCCCTTTCAGCGCTTCTATCTGGGCGGCGAAAATGACATACGCGGCTTTGACATCCTGACGGTCTCTCCGGTGGCTTTTCTTCCCAGCAAGAGCAGCATCGCGTTGCGGAACCCCGACGGCAGCGTGGTCCCCAAAGACCCGGCCAACCCGCTTCGCGGCAGCTACACGATTCCGGTCCCGGTGGAGCGAATTGTGTTTCCTGGCGGCGACGCCAGTCTGGTCACGAACCTGGAATACCGGATCACGATTGCGGGGCCGGTGGCGTTAGCGCCATTCATGGACGTGGGCATGAATCCCATCATCCGGGGCTCGCAGTTGCGCATTAATCCCGGGCAACTGGCCGACATCAACAACACTCTGTTTGGCTGTCCCGCGCTTGATATTGCGCTGAATTGCACTGGCGGACATCTCCAGACTCCTCAGTTTTCCCAAAATCTGCAAGTGGTGAGCTCTACCAACTGGAAGCCCAGGATGTCCACCGGGTTGGAATTGCAGGTGTTTCTGCCCATCGTCAATGCCCCGTTCCGGGTTTATTGGGCGTACAACCCGCTGCGCTTGGACAATATCACTCGCGGCCCGGTGCCTATTACGCGCGACATGTTCCCGCCGGGAGCAGCGGGAGACTTCACCTTCCAGCAGGCGTCGCGCAGTCTGGCACCTGAGTTTCAATTACGCGAGCCGCGCAAGACGTTTCGCTTCAGCGTGGCGACGACGTTCTAGCGCGGGCGTCGGGCGTCGGATGTCGCACCTTAAGTGCCAGTACCCGCACTTACCTTTTTTGGCAGAACGACGTCCGAAGTCTGACGCCTGACGTCCGACATTGGTTTGACCTCGGGCGGAGGCTATACCTATAATGGGAATATCCACGCCCTGATGAACGCAGCCAACGGGGTGGTTACCACGCCGCTTCAGGTTCGGCGTGAGGCGCTGGGAACTCTGGCCCAGTCTCTTCCGTTGACAGCGAACGGTCGGGTTAGTGCTTAGGCGCGGCCAGCATTGGCTTGTATGAAAAATCTAACCAGTTTCCCAGGATAAATTTCCAAGGAGTTCAAAATCAACCACATGACAAGCAAGTTCGCGCGATTTCTTATGTCCGCTGTATTCGCCACATCGGTCGCGGCCCTGGCCCAGACCGCCCCATTGCCCGCGGCCCCGAGCGCCGCAGCCAGCAATGCCGCAGCCCCCGCCGTCACCAACGCTACCGGAACCCGGATGGGGACGGTCAATGTCGAGCAGGCCATCTTCGCCACCAACGAAGGCCAGCGCGACTTCGAAGCTCTGACCAAAAAGCTGGAGCCCAAACAAACCGAACTCAAGAACCAGAACGATGAAGTCGAGAGTCTGAAGAAGCAGCTCAATGACAAGGGCAGTACCCTGAACGATGAAAGCCGGGGCACCCTGGTAAAGCAGATTGAGCAGAAGCAGAAATCCCTGGAACGGTCGGTGCAGGACGCGCGCGAAGATGCCCAGAACCAGCAGAACGAAATCGCGCAACGCATTCTGCAGAAGATGGGGCCGATGCTGGTGAAATATGCCGCCGACAATGGTTTCGGAGTGATCATCGACACTTCGAATCCCTGGCCCAACGGGCCCGTGCTTTGGGCTGGACCGGCGGTGGATATCACCCGGCCGGTGGTTGAGCTGTACAACGCGCAGTCAGGTGTGCCGGCGCCGGCTCCGAGGCCAGCTGCAACCAGACCGTCAACGCCCTCGGCAAGGCCGGCGACCACAACTCCGGCTGCGCCCAAGCCACAAGGCACTCAACCCAAGAAGTAGCCTTGCAACCGTAGTTTTGGAAAGTGCTTTCTCCCGACACTCGGTGTCGCGAAAAAGGAAAAACAAGCTGACTGGGGTGTCCGTCCTCGTCGTTCCGGTTTCTGGAACGACAGGGCGGGCGACGTTCAGTAATAAGAAGAGATTCAGGTAACGCTCCCACCCTGTCTCTCCAAAGAACGGAGAGATGAGGGTGGGGCACCCCTGGCGCAGCCCCTCCGCAACTCAATCTCTTTCCATGGTGACGGTGCCGCCCGCCATCCATGATTCCGTCGTCCTCCGGGCCCGCATACGCCGCAGGCTCGGGAGTAGCACAGGCGTAACCTCGTGAGCTGCAGGATGGCCGCTATAATCGCCTTACGTGGCTACCGCTGAAATATTGAAGCGTACGGCGACCCGACCCACCTGGGCCCAGGTGTCGCTCGAGAACCTGCGTTACAACTTCGGTGTTGTCCAACAGCACATCGGAGCGGGCATCACCGTTTGCGCGGTTGTCAAGGCAGATGCCTACGGTCACGGTGCAACGGAATGCGCACGCGCCCTCGAGGAAGAAGGAGCGCGCTGGCTGGGCGTCACTTCACTCGATGAAGCGATTCCCCTGCGCGATGCCGGCATTCGCACCCGCATCCTCTTAATGACCGGATTCTGGCGCGGCGAGGAAGAAGAAATCATTCGCCTGCAACTGACGCCCACGGTTTGGGAACCGGGACAGGTCGAGTTGCTGGAAAAGGCTGCTGCCGGCCTGGGTTTGCCCCGACTAGCGGTGCACCTGAAAGTGGACACCGGCATGGGGAGGTTGGGCGTCGATCCCGAAGACTTGTACCCGGTGTGTTCGGCGTTGAAGTCTTCGCCCCACCTGCTGCTGGAGGGTCTTTCCACCCACCTGGCTTCTTCCGAAGTGCTGGACGCGCCTTCGGTGAATGAGCAGTTGCAAAAGTTCGAACAGGTGCGAAGCCTGGTGCGTAACGAGGGATTCGATCCTCCGCTGATTCACGTGGCCAACACCGGCGCCGTGATTTCCCGGCGCGAGTCGTGGAACACCATGGTGCGTCCGGGAATCGCACTCTATGGTTACCACCTGCCTTTCGAGCGGGCGGGAAGAGAAGTCAGCGGCGCCAAGCTGCGGCTGGACGTAAAGCCGGTGCTCACCTGGAAGACACGCATCCTCTCGCTGCGCGACGTGCGCGCCAACCAGGCCCTGGGGTACGGCGGCACGTATGTGACCAAGGCCCCGGCGCGCATTGCCGTGCTGCCCGTCGGCTACGCCGATGGCTTGAATCGCGCTCTGTCATCCCGTGGACGCGTGATCGTGCGTGAGCATTATGCTCCTATCGTAGGCCGCATCTCGATGGATTTGACTCTGGCGGATGTGACCGGCCTGCCGGGCGTTTCCGTGGGCGACGAAGTGGTGCTCCTCGGCGCTCTGGATGGTTTGAGCGTGGACGCACGCGAGCACGCCGAACTGGCCAACACGAATGTGTACGAAATTCTTTGCGCGATTTCCAAGCGAGTGCCGCGGAAGTATAGCTAGCGGTTGGCTGGTGGCCGTCCTCAACTTCGTAGCGCCGGCATCCTGCCGGCTGGCTCGGGGGCATCTTGCCCCCGGAGGCGGGCAGGATGCCTGCCTGACAGCCGGCGAGACGCCGGTGCTACGACGTTGGACAAGAGGGTCCGACCCACATTCCCATCTTCCTTTGCTATCCTCATAGCAATGCCTTCGCGCTACGAGCAGTGGATGGTTGACTGGGAAACCCGCCTCACCTCGGTGGACAACAACCGCGTGGTGCGTCCGCTGGAGTGGGGAGTCGAGTGGGCGCGGGACTGGCCGTGCCGCAATGGCTTCGCTCCCGGACATGTTCCGGGAAAAGGTGATTCGGAGAAATTCCTGCGCGAGTACAACCAGCGCATCGTGGCCTCAAGCGACGAGTTTTACTCTTATATTTCACCTTCGGATTTTCGCCTGGAGCGCCGCGAAGTCCAGGTCTTCAGCACGCGGGAGGTGCCGGACCCGGGCCTGGAAGCGAAAGTGCGCGGCACGCACGCGAATTTTTTGCGCTTTACTTCGCCGGTGCACTCGCCTTATCCGGAAAACAATCTGGCGAATGCGCGCTGGTTTCCGGCGCGCGGCCGGCGGGCCGTGGTGCTGCTGCCGC
>DATGYF010000543.1:0-2091 GCA_035298145.1 Terriglobales bacterium
ACGGCGGCGCTACCTTACGTCAACCGGGCACTGCCATCCGTTGCAGCATTGCCCGGCATCGCGCACTCTCCAGCGCCGGCATCCTGCCGGCTGCCCCGAGGGCATCTTTGCCCTCGGCGGCGGGCGGGACGCCTGCCGGACAGCCGCCGGGACGGCGGCGCTACCTTACGTCAACCGGGCATTCCCATCCGTTGCAGCATTGCCCGGCATCGCACACTTTCCAGCGCCGGCATCTTGCCGGCTGTCCCGAGGGCATCCTGCCTCCGGCGGCGGGCGGGACGCCCGCCGGACAGCCGCCGGGACGGCGGCGCTACCTTACATCAACCACACTGCATCGACATCTACGATCACCTGCGTCCGTGGGATCTTCTGCTGTGCCGCGTACACCAGCATTGTCCGCAGCAACGTATTCAGCTTCTCGCGGCTGGCGGACTTCAGCACGAAGTGATAGCGATAATCGCGCTTCAGTCGCACGATGGGCGCGGCCGCGGGCCCCAAGACCCGGATGCCTTCGTGCCGGGTTTTCTCAAACCACTTTCCCAGAATTCCTGACCAGCGCAACGCCTCATCCAGCTTGTCGCTCCGCACTAGTACATTGGCGAGGGCACTGTATGGCGGATAGTGCATCCAGCTGCGAAAGCGCAGCTCTTTTTCATAGAAACCAACAAAGTCGTGGTTCGCCGCGTACTGCACCGCGTAATGGTCAGGAAAATAAGTTTGGAGTACGACTTTTCCCGGAGTCTGCCCGCGCCCGGCTCGGCCTTCCACCTGGGTCAGCAACTGAAACGTGCGCTCGGCTGCGCGAAAGTCCGGGAAGCCCAGCGCCATATCGGCGCCCACAACACCGACGAGCGTGACCCCGTGAATGTCGTGGCCCTTGGCGATCATCTGCGTGCCCACCAGCAGGTCGAGTTCGCCTTCGTCGAGAGCGTTGAGGGCGCGTTCGAAATCTTCGCGGCCGCGCACCGTGTCGCGATCGAGACGCCCGATGCGCGCCTGCGGGAACATTCCGTGCAGTAACTCCTCCAGCTTCTCCGAACCGGTGCCGAGGAAATAGACATACTCGCTGCCGCAATGCACACACGCCTTGGGCACCGGCGCAGTGTAGCCACAATAGTGGCATTCCATGCGGCGGGACCGCTTGTGATGGGTCATCGCGATGGCGCAGTTCTTGCACTCAAGCGTCTTGCCGCAGGCGCGACACAACACAACCGGCGAGTATCCCCGCCGGTTCAGCAGGACCATCACCTGTTCTTTGCGCTCCAGCCGTTCTTTGATTTCTTCAGCCAGTTTGCGCGATATGACTTGTTCGCTTCCGGTTTCCTGAAATTCCTGCCGCATGTCGATGATCTCGACTTCGGGCAAGGGCCGCTGCTCTACGCGGTCGGGCAATTCCAGCAACCTGTACTTGCCTTTTTTGGCGTTGAAGTAGGACTCGAGCGACGGCGTGGCCGAACCCAGCACCACCGCCGCATTCGCCATCTTGGCCCGCATCACGGCCACATCGCGGGCGTGATAGCGCGGCGTCTCTTCCTGCTTGTAGGATGGATCCTGTTCCTCGTCCACGATGACCAGCGCCAGATCGGTGACGGGAGCGAACACCGCCGAACGCGTGCCCACGACCATGCGGGCGTCTCCGCGCTTGATGCGGTGCCACTGCTCGGCACGCTCTTTATCCGACAGCGCCGAATGAAGGATGGCAACTCCTTCACCGAACAGTTGATGCAAATCAGCGGCGACGGCCGGAGTCAACCCGATTTCGGGAACCAGCAAAATGGCCGAGCGGCCGGCCTCGAGCACTGCCCGCATAGCTGAAAGATAGATCGCCGTCTTGCCCGACCCGGTGACGCCGTGCAGCAGCATGCCGGAAAACTTGCGCGCGTTCACGTTCTGCTGGATGGATTTCAGCGCCACCTGCTGCGCCGCGCTGAACTGCGAGTCAAACAGGCTGGGCCTGGCTTTCAGCACCGACACTGTGAACTCCGCCGGTTCCTCGATGATTTCCACCAGCCCGCGCCGTACCAGAGTGTTCAAAGTGCTTTTTGGGACCTCAAGCGACTTCAGCACATCGACAGGCGCCTTGCCTCCCGT
>DATGYF010000544.1:0-4042 GCA_035298145.1 Terriglobales bacterium
TGTCGGGGTGTTGGGCGTAAAGTTCGCGCGCGGTGCGAATGGCTCCGTCGGAACCTTCGCCGGGGTCGGTATAAATAATGTGGGCGCCGTAGGCATGCAGGATGTGCTTCCGCTCGATCGAAACGTTTTGCGGCATGCACAAAGTCACCGGGAAACCTTGCGCAGCCCCGATCATGGCGTAAGCGATACCGGTGTTTCCGCTTGTGGAATCGAGCAGGGTCCGGCCGGGGCCAAATTTTCCGCTGGCGCGGCCCTGGGCCACGATGTTCGAGGCAGCGCGATCTTTCACCGATCCGCCCGGGTTGTACCACTCGGCTTTGCCCAGCAACACGATTCCGGGCAGATCGCGCGTGATCCGCTCCAGGCGCAACAGCGGAGTGTTGCCGATGAGTTCGAGGCTGCGCCGGCCAATCGGATCGGCATGATTCCCGGCCGTCTGCGCCGCTGCACTGCTGCGCGCAGCGTTCGAAGAATCAGGCACTTCCGCCGGTTTTGCCGGGATTGGTCGCATCGATTTACGCTGGGGCCGTGACCATCGTAACGTATGGCTGGCCCGAATTAACGCTTTTGCAACGGATGATTGGATTATAAAAGAGGCTGCTTCGATGCAGCCAGAACGTGGAAATGCACTCTTTTCCGCGAATTTGCATCTCATCGAATGAGGATTGAAGCTTAGAGTTGTAGAAGGGATTGGAAACTCCAACGAATGACCACCAAGCTAGAGCAGCGCGGTTATGAGGACGCATTAAGCTGGCTGAAGGAGCACGGCTTCGACCTGATCGAAGCGCCGGGCATGCAGGGGCGTGTGTTCCTGAGAAAGTACAACGTGTCCGCCGCCATCCAGAAAGATGGCGACGACGGCGTGAAAATTTTCGCCTATCCCGGATACCTGATCGGCAGCGAGATTTCCAAACTAGTCAACCACGGCTACCAGCAGTTTCTGAAAACTGCCAAGACCGAAGTCCCCGCCACGGCAGACCACCTCAAGGCGCTGCAACAATTCACCGAAGAGTTGAAGGAAGGCCTCGGATTACCGGTGCTGTACAACGAATCGCTGGGCACGGTGAGCGAGTCATATCACTACGACCGCATCAAAGACCGCGACAAGCCCAAGGCCGAGCGCCCCAAGCGCCCCTGGGAAAAAGCGGGCCTGACCGCAGCCGCCGCCAAAAAAGGCCGCGCCTAGCCAAAAAGTAAAAAGTAGCGCCGGCATCCTGCCGGCTGTCCCGAGGGCGTCCCGCCCTCGGCGCGCGAGACAATCGAGCAGCCAGTAGGGCAATCCGGCCGCACGACAAAACCGTCCACTATTTCTTGATCCGCAACTGGACCCGGGTGCCTTCCGGCAACTGGCCGTTCAAGAGCCTGATCACTCCGCCGTCCACCACCCCTTCGAACTCCTGCGGCGCGGCGACGGGCCTCGCGGGCGAGTCCCCCGCGACCACACGGCCTGTGCCCTTGTCCATCGCCTGATTGGCCAGATCGTCGGCTTCGCGGTTGTGTTCGCGCAGGGCATGATCGATGGAGAACCACTCGAGTTGCGCAATCAATTCTTTAGCCCGACCGTGAAGTTCCTGCAGGGTTGCGTTCTTCACTTTGTAGATGCCCTTGATCTGGCGCACCAGGAGTTCGGAGTCGCTGATTACCTTAAGCGCTTTGTGCCCGTGCTCAATGGCATACTCCAGCGCGGCAATCAGGCCCTGATACTCGGCAAAGTTGTTGGTCTGGTGA
The DNA here is from genome assembly GCA_035298145.1 of Terriglobales bacterium. Lineage (GTDB taxonomy): Bacteria > Acidobacteriota > Terriglobia > Terriglobales > Acidobacteriaceae > JAIQFF01. The sequence continues at coordinate 1,729 of DATGYF010000544.1, forward strand.
CCGAGGTACTGGCTGAGCGCGGCAACTTTCTGTCCTCGTTCATCCTTGATCACAACCCCGTAACCGGCGGGACCGGGGTTGCCGCGCGCGCCCCCGTCGCTGTGGGCGATCAGGTAGCGGGCGGGGACCTTGGCGTGTGACGCAGGAAATAAACTGCGCGATGGAGAGGGCATATCGAAAGTTTACATTGCGAACGTGTGGGTCGGACACTCCTGTCCGACGCCTTTGACTTTGACTTGTTTTGCTCTTGCCTTGTCTTGCCTTTGCCTTGTTTCGCCCTCGCCCTCGACTTATTTCCCGGCAACCTCATTGACCCACGGCAGCAACCCCAAAATCAACTTCAAAGGCGTCGGACGGGAGTGTCCGACACACACTAGCGGGTGTGGCGTTTGAAAAATTCCCAGATGGTTTCCGTGCCATCCAGATTGCGGCTGGCCTTGCCGACCAGAAAGGCGGGCAGGTACTGCGGGCCATGGGGCCAGGTGTGGCCTCCGCCCTCGATAACGTAAACCACCACTTCTGTGCCTTGCTTGCCGCCGGCATAGACTTCGCGCCGCACGCTGGTGCCGTCGTCGGTCCGGTTGGGCAAGTTCTCAACCACTGGCTGGGACGACGCCGCGTCCCACTTGCGCCAGAATTCCGCCGCCTGCGCCAGGGAAATCGCTACTCCGCGATTGCGCAGCATCGGCCCGCCCTCAATGTGCACCAGGGGATCCTTGGTGCCATGCATAAACAGCACGGAAATCGGCGCGGAGGGATGGCACGCCGGAGGCAGCGTGTCGGGCATGGTGGCCGCGACCGCGGCGACGGCCGCAAGTTTGTCGGTCAAGTCGCAGGCCAGGCGGTTCGCGAAAAAGCCTCCATTCGAAATTCCAGCGGCGTAAGTCCTTTTGGGATCGGCGCGGTGAGTGCGCTGCAATTCTTCAATCATTGCGCGGATGAATCCGACATCATCGGCCGGAGAAAGCCCTCTGGTGTCGCTCCAGCTCTTGTTGAAACTCTCGGGATACGCCACCAGAAATCCCTCCTGGTCGGCCACCTGGTCAAAATGGGTGAAGTTCGGCATGTTGGCGGCGTGGCCGCCTCCGCCGTGGAACACCAGCACCAACGGCACCCGGCCGGTCTTTGGCAGAGACTCTGGAACGTGCAGCAGATACATGCGGTCCACGCCGCCGACGTTGAGGTGAACCTGTTCGTCGTCAGCCGGCGCTCGTCCGGGGACGCTGTTCGCCGGCGAAAGGCCGCCACCGTGTGCAATGCTGGCGACTACGGCAAGAAAAGCGATTCCCTTCCACATGATGACTTCCTCAGGGCTGAAGCCCTCTTTTCAGCCTCATTAGTTGTTGCAGGGCCGAGGCACTCCATCCCAGGCGGGCGCTTGCAAGTCGAAGGGTAAATGCCGTGGCGGAGTTGGTTGAAGTGACTTGTTATCTTCCCGCTGCCAGACGCGTGGCCAGGCGCTGCGGCAGATTGGCGGCGATGATGCGATCCTGGGCCTGCTTCAGATTGTAAGGCACGCGACAAAAGGTCACGATGCGGGCGTCGGAATCAAACACGGCAAAGGCCGCGCGCCAGTCTCCGTCCCGAGGCTGTCCCACCGAACCCGGGTTGACCATGTAACGCATGCCTTCCTTGAGTGGAACCTCCATGGCCTCGCTTTGCCCCACCGTGTTGTACTGAGGGCGAAAATAATCGCTGGCGACATTGTTGGTGCAGAAGCTCCCCTGCAGGTGGGTATGCCCGAAAAATGTCAGGGGTGTGACCGAGGTCAGCAGCGGCTCAATGGCATCGCGCAACGTCACCACGTACTCGTCTTCGTCCACCGGCGAACCGTGCACAAACTGGACGCCGGGCAATTCGCCAGTCTGAATCGGACCATGGGGCAGCCCCAGCAGCCATTTCAGGTTTAGCGGAGTGAGCTGGTCGCGGGTCCACAGCGCCGCCAGTCCGGCGATGGGATTGAAGTCCCTCAAATCCATCGCGCCGCTGGCCGCCTTGTCATGGTTGCCGCGCACGAAGATGTGTCCCAGGGCGCGAGAGCGTTCGATCACTTCATTGGGGCTGGCGCCGTAGCCGACAATGTCCCCAAGATTGACCACCATATCGTGCGGCGGGGCCGCCGCCAGGCACGCTTCCAGAGCTTCGAGGTTGCTATGAATATCGCTTATTAAAAGGACGCGCACAGATCACCGGACAAACTGGCGATTATAGACCTGTAAAGCTGAGTCGTGTGCCGAAATGTAGGCGCGAGCGTCCACGCTCGTGCATGGCCAGCACGGCCCATGATCTGCTCGGCGCTCAGGTGCTTTCCGGC
>DATGYF010000545.1:0-5173 GCA_035298145.1 Terriglobales bacterium
GCATCAGGTGATGGCGGTGTTCGAACTGGATGGCAAGAGCTACGCCGTCCCTATTGGTTCGCAGACCGGCGACAATTATCAGATCTATTCCGACGAAATGTTCTTCATCCAGGATCCGCATGAGTTGTACAAGCACTGGCCGGCCGATGTCTGGGCATCGATCGAGCAACACCAGATCAAGCCCGGGATGAATGAATTTCAGGCCTACTTTGCCATTGGGATGGGAGTTCCCGAGCGCTCCAGCGATCCGGCGGTGAAAACCGTGCACTATCCCAACGGAGGCAGGCCGGTGACCATCACATTCCGGAACGGCAAGGCTGCCGAGATCACGGGCGGGTAGGGGAAGGAATTTCAGATTGAAGATCAAGAGGCAATTTCAGATTGCAGATTTGAGATTGCAGATTTTCGAACCATAAAATCCGGGAGCTTTGGGCTGTCAGTTCTGCAATTCTGCAATCTGAAATCTGCAATCTGCAATTCTGCAATCTGAAATCTCTTTACTTCACCACGGGCGATTTGTCCGTCGCCGGACCCTGCTCATCGGCGTGGATCTCATTGTCTTCGTCGGCGTAGAAAGAGCGGTGCTCGGCGTCGAGCTGCTTGGGCGTAAGGGTCAAATCGAATCCATCCTTGTTGGGCCGGAAGCCGACAGAGTAGTCGCCGCGGTCCGGGTTCACCATGCGCTTGGTGAACGATCCGGTGTGCACCAGTTGCGCCAGCGAGGTGGCAAACTTGTCGTTCTTCTTCTTGTAGAGCTTCTGGGCGCGGAGCACGGTGCGCATGTAGCCCAGGGCAGCGGCTTCCGAGTCCGAGCGGGCGGGATCGCCCTTGAATTTTGGCTGGTAGGTGCTCTGTGCCGCAGCCGCCAGGCAGCTTACCAGCACCATCGCCGCCACCCTCCGAATATGTTGTTTCACCCGTCCGCCTCGCGATTTCATGAGTAGTTACCCGTCATATCTTAGATGCTGAACACGTTACCGGCGTAATCGTTAGGGGTCAGTCCAATGTTCTCATCGCCGCCAATTGCAGCTATGCTAATCCAGCTTTTGGAATAAAGCAGGAAACCCTATCAAACAGGAAACCCTATGAAGGCTGCAACTGCCATGAAGGCTTCACCAGCAAAAAAACCGGCCATCCGCCTGGCTGTGGTGGAGAGCGATCCACTGCGCTTTGTGGGATTTCGCGCCCTGTTTGACTCGGAGACGGACTTCGAACTGATCGCGGCTTCGTTGCCCGACATCGGAAGCCTGCCCAACATTGATCTGGTGCTCCTGGGAAACCGAAATGGACAGAACCTGTTCGATCTGATGGCCAGCCTGAAAGCCAGCCGCCCTGACCTGCGCATCATTGTGACAGGTTCGGGCATGGACGAGGAAACCATCTTGAAGGCCATTGCTTCCGGCGCCAAAGGCTACGTGGATGAAGCGGCGTCGCCGGCTGAGTTCGTGCAGGCCATCCGCATCGTGAACCAGGGTTCGGTGTGGGCGCCGCGACGCGTTCTCTCCTTGTTCATTGAGCGTGTCAGCTCCGCGCCGGGCCGGGTCTTTCCCGCGGGCCGCGTGACTTTCACCGACCGCGAGAAGGAAGTCCTGGAAATGCTGGTAGCGGGCCGCTCCAACAAGGAGATCGGCTCTGCCCTGGGCATCGAGGAACGCACCGTCAAGGCCCATGTCGCCAAGCTAATGCGGAAGGTGGGAGTGCAGAACCGGATCGCGCTGTCGGTGCACGCCATCACGCACTCGCTGGTCACGGCGAAATAAGCCATTTTAGAATTTACGGATTGCCGGATTGCCGAATTTAGAATTCGTCAATCCGACATTCCCGTCAATTCGTCAATCCGTCAATCCGACAATTAATCAATCCGTCAATCCGTCAATCCGACAATTCATCAATCAAGCAAAATCCAGCCTGTCTTGGGGGTCTATTCTCGAGGTTACTTTAGGACAATGCCCTGGGTAATCTTGTCGCTTTAGCCGGCTCCACGCATACTCGATTCACCTACCACAGAACCTGGGAGACGGGGTTGGGAGCGGAGATTTAGGGTCACCGCTACTAGCCCCGATTTTTTTGCGCCTCATTTCCTCGCCGCCCTGTCCCTCATCACGCTCTCCCGCAAAATCCGCTAAAATCAGTGTACTGAGTTGCCAATAAACTCTATCAAGTCCAGAAAGTAAGGAAGAAATGAAAAAACTGCTGCTTCTGTGTGTAGTCGCGTGTCTCACCATTTCCACCTTCGCCAAGGATGATGAGGACCAAAATAAGGCCGAAGACCGCATCAAGGCTGCCAGCACGGTGCTGGATGAGATCGAATCCGCTCCCGACCAGGGCATTCCGGAAGAAGTTCTGGGGTCGGCGCAATGCGTGGCCGTGGTGCCTACCATGATCAAGGGCGGTTTCATCGTTGGCGCCCGGTTTGGACGCGGCGTTGCCAGTTGCCGTACTCCGAAGGGTTGGAGCGCTCCCGCGTTCTTCACCATCAAGGGCGGCAGTTTCGGTCTGCAGATCGGCGCCCAGGCGGTCGATCTGGTCATGCTCATCATGAACGACAACGGCATGAAGAACCTGCTGAGCAGCCAATTCAAACTGGGGGCGGATGCCAGCGTAGCGGCCGGACCGGTAGGCCGGCATGCCGCCGCTGACACCGACTGGAAGCTGAAGGCGCAGGTGCTGAGCTATTCCCGGGCTCGTGGGTTGTTCGCCGGATTGGAACTGAGCGGCGCGGCGATCGACCAGGACAAGGACTCGACCCGCGAGTTCTATGGCCGCATGGTGCCCTTCAAGACCTCCCTGACCGGCACCATTGACGCTCCGGCCAATGCCTATCCGTTCCTGAACACCCTGGCCAAGTGGGCCAAGACGGCAGCCACCAAGTAACCAGGTTTGAATGTGGGAGCGAGCATCCCGCTCGTGCGGAGGCTGCACGAGCGGGGACGCTCGCGCCCACATTGACAACCTACTTTCCCCTTGCTACCGTCACCAGTTTCTCCTAAATGCGTCAGCGATTCGAGTACGCGCTCGCGTGGCCGTTCATCAAGACTCTGAGCCTGCTGCCTCGTCCGCTGTCGCGCGCGGCCGCCATATGTCTCGCCTGGATGGTTTACCTGCTGCATGTGCGTTTGCGGCGCGTGGGCATGCGCAATCTCGCCATGGCGATGCCGGAGAAGAGCCGCCGGGAGCACGCCCGGATCCTGCGCGGAGAATTTACCTCGCTGGGCCGCCAGCTGGCTGAGGTCTGCCAGTTTCCCCGATATACCAGGGAGAATGTCAGCCGCGTCGTGGTCTATGACGGCTTCGAGAACTATGAACGGGCCGCCGCTCGCGGCAAGGGCGTATTGTTTCTCACCGCTCACTTTGGCGGCTGGGAACTTTCCGCTTTTGTGCATTCGCTGCATGGCCACTGGATGCATGTGGTGGTGCGCAACCTGGACAACGTCTATCTCGACCGCCTGATTCAGCGCTATCGCTCGATGCACGGCAACACCACGGTCAGCAAAGACAATTTTGTGCGCGGGCTGCTGCAGGCGATGAAGGCCGGAGAGATGGTTGGCCTGCTGATGGACACCAACATGACTCCCCCGCAAGGCGTGTTCGTTAATTTCTTCGGCATTCCCGCCTGCACCGCCAGCGGCCTGGCCAGAATTGCACTACGCACCGACGCTGCCGTGGTCCCGGGTTTCACCATATGGGACCCAACTCTGCGCAAGTACCGACTGCGCTTCGATCCCGCTGTCAATCTGGTGCGCACCGGCAACGACGAAGAAGATATCGTCACCAACACTCAGATATTCACCAAAATCACCGAGGACTATGTGCGCCGCTATCCCGACCAGTGGTTGTGGGTGCACCGGCGCTGGAAGACGAGGCCGCCGGGCGAGCCGGGGTTGTACTGAGAGGAGGCTACTAGCTACTAGCTTCTTGCGAAGTCAAGTTCCAGAGGTTTGCAGCTGGAAGTGTTAGCCAGGAGCCAGTAGCCAGGAGCTGCGTCTCAAAACCAATCGCTGCGGTAGGCAATCCACCAGCTGGCGTAGGCGATGGGGATGGTTGCAACCAGCGCCCACCAGATGGGCAGGATGAAGTCCGCGGCCAGTCCTAACACGGTGAAAGCGGCCCAGAATATTTTCTTCTCCATGTCAACATTCTAGACCCGTGCCAGCTTTTCTTTCCCTGGCCAAACGTATACAAAGGTGCAATGAAGCGGTCACTCCTTTCGGTTGCCCAAGCGTTGCAGGCGCAGGTGGTGGGAGATGGCGCGGTCGAAGTCAGTGGAATTGCCAGCATTTCCCAGGCAACTCCGGCGGATCTGGTCTTTGTCGAAGACGAAAAAAGTCTACCGGCGGCGCTCGGATCGCGAGCTGCTGCGGTCATTGCGGGAGAATTTGCCAGGGCTACGGATGCGAAAGAAAAGACTGATCGCAAGCCCCTGCTGATATGCAAACATCCCAGGCTGGGGTTTGCGCGAGCGGCACAACTTCTTTGTCCCGCGCCGGAGCGGCATGCCGGGACCCATCCCACCGCGGTCGTCCATGCTTCGGCGCGGCTGGGCGGGAACGTGAGCGTGGCTGAGCGAGCCGTCATCGGCGAGAACGCCGAGGTCGGCAATCAGACCTGGATTGGAGCTGGCACGGTGATCGGTGCAGGCGTTCGCGTAGGCAGCGATTGTGAGATTTATCCGAATGTAACCATCTACCCGGGCGCGCGGCTCGGCGATCGCGTGATCGTCCATGCCGGAGCCGTGTTGGGTGCTGATGGATTTGGCTATGTCCGCGATCCGGGCAGCGGGCGCTATGAGAAGTTTCCCCAGGTAGGGCGGCTTGAAATCGGAGATGACGTGGAGATCGGGGCCAACTCGACCATCGATCGGGGAGCGCTCGAAGTCACTCGTATCGGACGTGGCGCCAAGATCGACAATCTGGTGCACATCGGGCACAACTGCCAGATCGGGGAGGACGTAGTCATTGCGGCCCAGACGGGGCTCTCTGGAAGCATCGTGATCGAGAAGAATGTCGTGCTGGGCGGTCAGGTAGGCATCGGTGAGCACGCCCGCCTGGAAGAGGGTGTGATGCTGGGCGGACAAGGCGGCGTTCTTCCCAACAAAGTGCTGCGCGGCAAGGGCGTGGCATTCTGGGGAACTCCAGCGCGCCCGGTGCGCGAGTATTTGAAACAGCTGGCGGCA
>DATGYF010000546.1:0-6131 GCA_035298145.1 Terriglobales bacterium
GGAGCCGCCGCCTTCCAAATATTGATGTTGTCCTGCTGCGGACCGCCGCTGGGGTATTCCTGTCCGGGGCTGGCACGGTCGCGGTCCTCCAGAGCGTGCACTGGGTACTTGATCCACACATTGCAATACATAGGCAGGGGATATTCAGCTTTACCGGCGCGCGCCACCTCGTTGATGTAGTGGGCGACGGAATAGGCGGCAAAACTCTCGTCCGCGTCAGGACCAAACACCTGGGACCAGCTGCCACTTCCCACATGCAGCGCGCTGGCCAGCGCCGGCGGAACCGCGCCGGCGAATTCTTTTTGCGCCGCCGGCGAGTGGTCACGCACGGTCCCGATCGAGCCGGATTCATTTTCCACCTGGACCATGATGACGGTGCGCTGCGCGGCATCCGCCTCGCGGAGGTGGCGCATGAGAGCGGCGAAGGCGTGTTTGTCAGCCTCGAGATTGTTGACGGAACTGGCGGAGAGAACCGGGAGCACCTTGCCGTATGCGCTCAACGCCCGCGGATAACGCTTGGTGTCGTTCTTCATCCACTCCGGAATGTAGTGTGCCTGCCCATTCTTCCAGGTGCCGAACCAGAGCAGCACCAGTCGCAGATGGTGCTCGCGAGCCCCGGCAAGCAACGCATCTACATTGGAGAAGTCAAACTTGCCGGGCTCGGGCTCCATCTGTTCCCAGTACACCGGGGCCTCGACGGTATTGACGTGCATGGCTTCCAGCGCCGGCCACACGTTGGGCAAAGTGGCAGGCCAGGCGCTGGAGTTGTTGATCTGAGCCCCCAGAACCAGGAAGGGTTTACCATCCACGACCAGAGCGAAACGCCCACCCTTCTGTTCCAGGCGTGGCATATCAGCAGCGATCAAAAGAGTAGGCAGGATGCACAGCCCTGCGAGGAATACCTTAACGGTCGCCAGTCTCATGTTCCCTCCCGTCAGTTCAACGCCGATTCGTGCCGAACTTTACTACGCCGTCCGGTTCGTGTAAATCGCCGCTCCTGGCAAACAGCCCTCGCCCGTGGTTCAGACCGGAGATGCTGGCAAGTTGAAGGGGCAAGCGTGCCCGGCTTTTACAGAAGATGGCGTTTGCGGGGAATTTGATCAGCGGGGTGCAGGCTTGGCATCTGTGTGAAACTGGAACGGCCCCGCCAGGGGTGAGGCCGCCGATTCACATGGTACTCAGCCCCGCTTCATAAAGAAACGGACCGCCAGAATAACGATCGCGGCCACTACTACGATTTCCACCACATTTGTCAGGGTCATGGTTTCTTGCCTCCGAGCGGTAGGCTAGTCTTGACGGGGGTCGCCGTCCGTGTCAAGTGCATAATCGGCAGGGGTCGTGGCACAGCTTTGTGGAACGATGTCCCGATAGGGAGGCGCTGGTGCTTCAACTTGGTCGCCCAGATCGATTGCCGCTGTGAGTCCGCGACTATTTCGAGGCTGGCTTCAAGACCACCGTGTTGCGCTCGTCGCTGGCGATAATCCGATAAAACTTCTTCAGCTCTTCTGCTTTGCTCACCGGCACGCTCAACTGTTTGACTTCGAATGTGCGGTCATAACGAATGGCATTTCCAGAAACGGCAGTCTTGGAGTGATAGCTGGCAAAACTGAAATCCACGTCAACCGGCGGAGGCAGATCGTCCACCTCGTAGCCGGGAGGCAGCGTGATCTCGAAGGTGTCGGTGTCCTGGGCGGGGCCTTCGAATTCGATGGAGAAGTTGCGCGGCTCCCTGGTTTCCAGCAATGCGCTGGATTTGGACCCGATCACCCGTGGCCGCACCAAAAGCAGGTTGCCCGCATTTTTGGCGTAGTTGGCGGCTTCGAACGAGTAGTCGAAACCGAATGGCTGGTCAGTCTGATTAAGATTCACCACGCTGGCATGAGTGATCTCGAAGGTCGAAATCGAGCTCGCCAGCAGGCCCTCGATGGGCTTGATGCGGTCAATATCCTTGGTGGTGGTGCGCAGGGCCCACCGTTGTGACCAGGCCCGATCGCCGATCCTTACCTCCTTGACCTCACCCTTCAGCGTGCCGTTAGCATCGAGCGAAAGTCTGGCCGTGCGTTGAATGCCGTTCATCGCCGCCGGCTGTTTGGGCACCTCAACCAGCTCGCCGCCGTCCGGCGTCACCAGCAAACCGTAATTGTCCTGAAGGTATCCTCCGATCTGACCGAAGGGCGTCAGTTCATTGGTGGGATCGAAGAACAGAAGCTTTCCTAGCCGGGGATGTTGCAGTGTGGCAATCAGCAGCGGGTTGGTCAGTCCGTCGGGCAATTTGATGGCAAGAATCACGTGATCGAAGCCGCCCGCGTGCGCCGGCATGTCAGGCGTAACCGATCCCCGCTCCGAATTGATCACGACGTAGTAAGAATCCACGCCAATCTCATGCAGCATGGAAGCCATCAGCGTGGCTTTGTCCTTGCAGTCTCCGTAGCGGTGCGAAAACACATCGCTGGCGGGATGGGGCTGAAAGCCGCCAATGCCCAACTCGATCGCCACGTAGCGAATGTCGTGCTGCACGAACTGCGCAATCGCCATCATTTTGGCCAGGAGCGTGCCCGACGCAGTCAGTGCCGCCACCCTCTGCTTTATGTCGGGGGATGCGTCAAGGCGGCCGCTGGTGAGGTTCCGGTACCAGTTTCCCATCTGCTGCCAGCTGGCGAATCCATTTGCGGCGGCTCCGCCCGGGGGGAAGAACGATACGATCATCTGGCCCGCGACTCCCTCCAACGGCGGCATCTCATCTTCCTTCCGAATGCCCTTCACGTCGTTGACCACCCACTGCCACTGGTTGTTTCCCGCCGACGCAGGCTTGGCTTCCGGGTAGTTGAGCCATGACGCCTTGTACTCCCAGCCCGGAGGAAGCTGCAGGGAGTAATGGCTCTCCCGAACCGGGGGCTCCGACTGGAAATTCCAGACGTCCTGCAACACTAGGGGCTGTTCTTCCTTTTCGTACTCGTAGCCGATGATGTTGCCGGGATCGGGCGCCGGTATGCGCAGCAGCTTGTCCTTTACGTCAGAGACCAGTTCGCTGCCCTCGACTTTGGGCAGGGAGACTTCCACGGCATCCTTGTCCTTCACCTCGTAGTCCTTGCCCTGGGCCGGGATGCACCAGCCATGCAGGCTGGTGATCTTCTGGTGGAGATTGAAGGAGACTGCGACCACGCCGTAGTCGCGGCCGCCAGGGCGCAGAATCTTGTAGGCGACGCGCACCGTCTTTTTGATCTTGTCGGCGGAGAGGACAGCAACCGTCTTTTCCGAATACAGCAGCACGGCATCGGTTTTGTCATCGTGAGCCGGCAGCGGCGCGTTGACCAGCGCGTGCATCCACTGCGGCGCATCGCCACCGGCTGCGGCCGGAGAGACGCAGGCCAGCAGGCAGGCGGCGATTCCCAGAAAAAGCCGCGCGATTTGCCGGTTAGTTGGCAGCACTCGCCGTCCCCGGTTGCAGGACAATTTGTTCCTCATCGCTGGTTCGAACCACCTGAAAGAAATTTCGCAGGGCGCCGTAATACTTCGGGGCGAGCAGCAGACAATCCACGCTCAAGTTCCGGGTCAGGTGCAGCGTGTTCCTGGAGTTCTCCACCTGTAGGGTGTACACGATCACGTGGGCATCCTGCTTCTGCGGCGCTGGCAGGTTGCTCACTTGCCAGCCGCCAGGCAGCTCGATGGTGATGTCATCGCGTTTTTCGAAGGGAAAATCAAAATAGATGGGATGGACCCGATTGGCGTGGTCGAACACGTGCTTTTCACTCCCGCTGAACAGGCCGACTGGAACCAGAGCCCGGCGGCCCGCCCCTGCCACCCATCCCGGGACTTTAAGATTGAACTCCGCCGTCAACGAGGATTCGGAACTATTCCATTCCGGCTTGTTCGTCAGTTCCACTTCGATCGCTGCCGGGACGTACTCCTGCACCTGGTTCTCGAGAAATTTCTTGCGATTGGTTTCATCTTCATTTCGCATTTCGACCCGCCGTCGCGTGGCTTCCAGCCCGGTATAGGTAATCGTCAGCTTCCCTTCGAGATCGCCCGTGTCTGAGAGTTTCAAATTCGCCTTGCGCTCGATCCGCGATGCTGCGCTCTCCGGCAGCGTAGTCTGCACCCAACTTCCGCCGTCCTTGTCGAGCCGCAATCCCGGGACACTGGTTTCCGGCCAGGTGAGGAATCCGAACGGCGTAAACGCCGCCCCCGGATCGCAATAGATGTCCTTGCCATTGAGCTTTACCAGCACGACATTGGCGTCGAGCTTGGTGCGGTCCATCATCTTGGGCTGGAAAAAATAGTTGCTGCGATCCGCTACCCAGACCCCGTAAGCTTCGAATCCCGCCGCCCTCGCCAGTGCAAGATAAAGCCAGGTAAGCTGGACCCCATCCGCGTAACCTCGCTTCCACGCCTCTTCGACGTTCCCCGGGCTCTTCTCTTTCTCCCGTTTCTGCTCCTGCTCCGTCTTGCTGACTTCGTAGGAGGTGTTGCGCAACTGCTGTACCCGGGCGTAAATCTTCTGCAATTTCACGTCCGGCGCATCGCTGGGCGAAACGATCTGGGCCACAGCCTGTTCCATAGCCTTGCGCTTGCCTATAAAACTCTCCAGCTGATCGTTGAGTCTCTTGCCGGTCTTCTTCCAGAACACGGCTGGATCCGACTCAAACTGATCTTCGCTGTAGGTAAAGTCAACCCGCGACTTCAACTCATTCTCCGGCGGCATGAAGTCTTCCGTCTGGAAGGCGGGAATATTGCTTGCCTCCAGCCGGACCACATGGTCCGCGCCCTCGGCCGGCGGAACCGTACCCGGAGGCAGGCCCTGCCAGCTCCAGCGAACCCCCATGGGACCGTAGTCGGAGTGGTAGGGCTTCAAGGAGAACTTGGCGCTCTTCGTGAACAGCTCGTTGCTGAGGATCCAGTGCGAGTCGAAGACGAAGTTTTCGGCCAGGTCGATGGTGTAGTAATACTCGATGATGCTGCCCACCTGAACCTCGGGCAGAGTAAAGGTTTTTGCCAGGTACTTCAGCCCTTTGGCCTTGGCAATCGATTTGTCAAAAACCTTTCCGTCGAAATCAGCGATGGAACCGTCAGGCCGGATGGTCCGCGCCCGGATGGCGGTGACGCTGCCCCGGTCCTTGAAGTAGGGAATTTCGATGTCGGCGTACTTCCGTCCTTCTTCCGTTAATATCTTGACGCGGAAATAATCATTCTCGTGGGCGGTGCGGCCGGTATCGTCCCGGTCCACCTGCCGGAACAGAACGATTGCCGCCGCCCCGGGCGCCAGCGGCTCCCTGGTCATCTTCAATTCTTCGGGCGAGACGGGCTGGAACCCGGCGCTCACCGTCGGCGAGCGGAAGGCAGATACCACCAAGACAATCAAAAGGGTATACGAAGCAATTGCAAGCAGGCGACGAAGAGACACGGTAAACATCCTTCGAGCTCGTTCAGCTCAACCTAGACCGTCTCGGCCAGGGGACGACCTACGGCACGCGACAATATAAGTGAGCGGTCGCTGGGTCAAGAAAAACCTGCATCTGGGTATCCGCGGGCACAACCTGCGTCGCTTTTCCGTCGGACGGGTGCCGATAAGTGAAAGATATTGCGGTAATCCCTATCTGAATGGATAGACTTCGGCATCATTTGTCCCATTCCCTGTCCTCCTGAGCGGAGCGATAGGCTTCGCTCGCGAAACTATCGCGGAGTCGAAGGACCCCTATTAGCGGATGAATCTCCGGCGAAGTAGGGATCCCTCGACTTGCTCTCACCGCGCCAGCGCGGCTCGAGCCGCGCTCGGGATGACACTTTTTTTGTGAAATGCCGAATCTTAATGACGTTTTACGAAGGCCTCGGCTTCAACTCGCCGACAATAAACCAATAAGCCAGCAATCCCGTCAGAAGAACGATCACGCCCAGCTCAAAACCCGGAACGTATGAACCGTTGCGCTTGATCAGAAATCCCACCGCCAGCGGCGCGACGATTCCGGCGAGGTTGCCGGCAAAATTCTCCGCGCCCGTCCATATGCCGACTCTTTCGAATGGAGCGCAGCATTGCAGAATCACCAGCAGATTGCCGGTAGCCAGTCCGACCAGCGAGGCCCCGATCAGGCACCCGATCGCGATCGAAGTAGTCGAGGTCCGCATGGCTGCGACCA
>DATGYF010000547.1:0-2565 GCA_035298145.1 Terriglobales bacterium
GATCCTGGTCCGCACCGCGGACTCGGAGTCGTCCTGCGCCTGCACGAAGCAGGCTGTGGTGCAGACAACGATCAGCAAGCAGGCGCCAATCCTCATGGTGCGGCCTCCTCCACTTGGCATCTGGCTTGCAGTATATGGCAACGTCTTAACTTTTCTTGCAGGGAGGAACCGACTTGCCACTGGCAGAGTTTGTGGGTCGGACACTCCTGTCCGACGCCTTTGACCTCGGTGTTCTGGGTGTGCCCCTATAACTAAAACCAAAATCAACGGCGTCGGACAAGAGTGTCCGACACACACCTGTTTGAGGCTTAAATTGCAAACCAGCTCGGCGGCGTCAGGTTCTGCTGCCGATAAGCTTGCAGGACTTCGTCACGATTGGGCAGGGAAGGGATGACGCCTTCTCTGGTGACGGCCAGGCCGCCGGTAACTACGGCAAACTGCGCAGCCGAATCAAGGCTCGCTCCGCCTGCCAGCGCCATTGCCAGCCCGGCGTTGAAGGCATCCCCGGCACCGGTCGTGTCCACTGCAACCATGCGGAGCGCTGGAACGCGGGTGGACGAATCCGCGGTCACGATCAGCGCGCCGCTTTCTCCCAGGGTCATCACCACCTGCTTTACGCCCTTGTGAATCAGATCGCGCGCGACCTTCTCCGGTTCGACGTCGGCATCCGGACCGAGGCCGGCGAGCACCCTGGCCTCACTCTGGTTGGGAGTCAAAACATCGACCAGTTGCAAAATGGATGGGGGCAAAGGCCGCACCGGGGCGGGATTCAGAATCGTGATGGCGCCTCGCTCGCGTCCGCATCGCAGGGCGGCCTCGGCGGCGGCAACCGGAATCTCAAGCTGGGTGAGCACCACGGCCGGCGAATGAAATGCCGCTTCGCATTGAACAACATCGTTCGCGGTCAATAATTCATTGGCTCCAGGATCGATGGTGATGCAATTATTCCCGCTCCCCGCCTCCACAATAATGAAGCCTACGCCGGTCGGCGCGTCGGCGGTTTGTCTTACGTGGGTGATATCGATGCCTTCGTCGCGATAAAGCCCCAGTGCCATTTCACTGAAAGGATCAGTTCCAATTCTGGCAATGAAACTGACGTGCGCTCCCAGACGGGCGCAGGCCACGGCCTGGTTGGAACCTTTTCCGCCATAGTCCACGCGATATCCCGTTCCCAGAAGCGTTTCGCCGGTATTCGGCATACGCTCGACTTTCATGGTGAGACCGGTGGCGTAACTGCCCACGACGGTGATCCGAGGAGCGGTCAAGAAGATTCCCCCGAACGGGTTTGCCCCAACCTGAAACTCGTAAGCCTACCACAGCGCGGAAACGGTTCGGCGGTTTGAAGCGCCAATCTTGACCGGTCCGGACGGGGGATGTTAGTTTCGGTTTCACACGTGAATGTCCAAGAGGCATCAGTCTGAGTCGCACAGGGAAGACGCGGCATCTTCTCCCACTCGATCGTGTTCCGTCCGACTGTGATCTGGCTGACCGCGATCGCCGCGATTTCCTGCGCTGGTGTTGCCAGGGGGCTTCGGCAGCGCTGATTTATCCGGGTTTGCCTGGTCTCGCTTCCCCTTTCGCTCGCGATTCTCAGAAGCTGGGTTCGCCCGGCGAATTCCATCTCCATCCACACTATCGCAGCCAGTTACCTATCGAAGCCACGCTGCTCAAGACGCAGGCAGGTTTCGACCAGTTTGTGACGGAAAAGTATCAGGACCGGATTGCAGCCGTGCTTGCGGATTGGAGCGCGGGACTCCTGGGAGATTCGCAGGACATGCGGGCGGTGGAAAGGATTCTGGCTCCAGGCTTTTCCGGCGCTTCATTCCAGCCGGTGGAATCGCGGCTGGTGCGCTCCGGGCCGGCGGTCGAAATCCGTAAAAACAAATTTGCGCGGGATGCTGTTCTCGGGCGGGATGCGTTTCTCCGCGACTTGCGCGGTGCCATGGCATCCTTTTCGAAACTCAGCACCGCTGAATTTCAGGTGACAGGCATCGACACTGGTCCGATTTCTCCCCTGGACACACCTCCGACCCGCCTTCGGACTAAGGTGCGATACGAACTGGTGGGCGTGGTCAGGAATTTCTATCGCGAGCAGCGCGTGGGAGAGTGGGAGCTCGAATGGGAATCGTCGGCGACCGGAGATTTTCACTTGCGCAGTTGGCGGCTGACGGGCGAGACCCAGAGCCGCGCCGCCGCTCCCGTCTTTGCCGATATCACGGCGCAGGCTTTCGCCGGCAATTCGTCCTACACCTCCCAGTTGCTCCGCGGGGCCGACTACTGGCGGACCATTCTCGATGCTGCGTGCGGTATCGATATTTACGGACACAACGGAGTTTCAGTCGGCGACATTGACGACGATGGGTTTGACGATCTCTATGTTTGCCAGCCCGCCGGTCTTCCCAACCGGCTGTTTCGCAACCGGGGCGACGGGACCTTTGAAGACGTTACGGAATCCTCCGGTGTGGGCATCCTCGAAAATACCGCGTGCGCGCTCTTCGCCGATTTTGACAATGACGGCCGCCAGGACCTGATCGTGGTGCGTACCGACGGGCCGATGTTATTTGC
>DATGYF010000548.1:0-3373 GCA_035298145.1 Terriglobales bacterium
TCCCCCAGGGCGCGCACCGACATGTGGTGCGCACTGGCGTCAGCCTCGGATTTCAATGTTTGCTCGAGATCTTTGAGAGACGCGCCCGTCCAATGCTGAAATCCTTCCGGCACCTTTTCCTCCGCGCTGACCATGACCAGGATGATCGCAAGCAAGCCCAGCAGCCAGAATACTTTCATCGGCCCCTCACCTCTTGAATTCGTAGCGCCGGCGTCCCGCCGGCTGTCCCGAGGGCGTCTCGCCCTCGGAGCGTGAAACTTACGGGCGAATTCAATTCTCCAGCCCACGCCGCCCGCAAACTATAAAAACCGTATTTCCGTGCTGTCAATTCGTAAAAACTGACTGGAACCTTCAGCCGAACTAAACAAAATGTACCCCTCTCTCAGCCTATACTCTGCGTGTTGAAGCAAAGCCAAATGAAAGCGTCACGCGTCCGCTCCCGGCCCCATGGCAACGACGAAGTAGCTGGCCGGAGTCGGGCCGGCATTCTTGATGCCGTGCTCGTCATTCGAATGAACGAACCCCACCGAGCCCGGACCCAGGCGGTAGCTGGCGCCATTCACCGTCAGTTCGACCGTGCCTTCCCGGATGAGCCACATTTCGGAATGCACGTGATGGTGAGGCGCGTGCGGTGCACCTCCGGGCGGCAGCGTGGTCTCGTGTACCTCCAGCGCTTCCCCGGTAGCCAGCTTGCCCTTCAGGACCCGGCGCATTTCAGCATGATCGAGAGTGTGCACCGGCAATGTGTCATAGGGATAATTTGCCGAGGGCAGGGAAGTGTCAGCTTCGGCGAAAGAGTCGAGCGCGGCCGCGGCCGGCAGAAGTCCGGGAAGCAGAATGCACATTTCACGTCGCGTGATGGTCATGAGCGCCTCTCGCAAATGATATGGTGAAATCCGCCCGGCATCATATCAGAGGTTTTTCACGAGAGCTGAGTTAATGTGGGCGCGAGCGTCCCGCTCGTGCAGAGGTTGGCAAGTGGAGAAGCAAGCTGAGGGAATCGAAGGCGTTGATGCAGAATGCACAACAGAATTCACGAGCAGACGCGGCCTCCGGCGATCCAGAGCGGGCCATGGATTCCGGCGCGCTTCAAGTGGCCATCACTGCCTTCGTCGTCCTGTTCTGCATCGTAGGCCTCGCGCTGTGGGGACTGCCGTTTTACTACGACTTCATGGTGCAGCAGTTCGGCTGGACGCGCGCACAGGTCACCTCCGGAAACGCGCTGAGCAAGCTGGTAGTCGGACCTGTCTTCGGATTCATCGCCGGATGGATCATCGACCGCTTCGGCCCGCGCCGCGTCATGATGGCCGGCATCCTGATGGCCGGCGGAGCACTGGTCGGTCTGGGCTGGGTCTCGACTCTCGGCACGTTCTATTTATTTTATTTCTTTAACGCGCTGGGCTATGTGTGCGGAGGCCCGCTGCCCAACCAGGTGTTGCTATCGCGCTGGTTCGACAAGTCGCGCGGCAAAGCCATGGGCTTCGCCTACCTGGGAATCGGAATCGGCGGCGCCACCGTTCCCTGGATCTCGCACGCGCTGATAGAGCATTTCGGCTGGCAGGCGGCGTTGCGATGGCTGGGTTTGCTGATCATTGCGGTTTCGCTTCCATTGGCGTTTTTCGTCAAAGAAGCGCCGCCGCGATCGACACCAGATCGCAAAGTGTCCGGGACCGGCGACGTGATAGGCGCTTTCAAAACTCTCCCATTCTTCCTGCTCACTTTCGGAAGCATGTGCTCGATCGCGGCGGTCAGCGGCACCCAGCAAAATCTAAAACTCTTCCTGAGTCTCGACCGGCATTTCACCCAGGGCGACGCGGCGCGGGTTCTATCGCTGGTGCTCTCGTTTAGTATCGCAGGGCGCCTGCTCATGGGCTGGCTGGCCGACCGTTTTTCCAAGAAATACGTAATGCTGCTGACTTACCTGCTGGTCGCGGCCGGCATTCCACTTCTGTTCCTGGGGCGCACCAGGCTGGCGATATATGCATCGGCAGCGGTGTTCGGAGTCGGACTGGGCGGCGACTACATGATCATTCCGTTGATGACCGCCGAAATCTTCGGCATGCAGATCCTGGGCAGACTGCTGGGCGTGATCCTGACCGCAGGCGGCATTGCTGAGGCTGTATCGCCGTGGCTTACGGGGCGCTTGCGCGACGTTACAGGAAACTATTCCGAAAGCTGTTTCGTGCTGGTCGGTATCGCGCTGCTGGGCGCTGCCGCCGTGCTGGGATTGCCTGAACAGAGAAAAACAACCGCATGAGCAATCGACCCATTCTGCGCCTGGGCACGGTGAAGAACGTGTCAGGATTTCAGCAGCATCTGCAATCGCTCGGGTTGTCCATTCCGTGCGATCCAGAACTTCTGACAGGAACGGAATCCCCGTTGCGTCAGCCTCTGGTTCGTGCCGACATCAGAATTGGCAACCGCATCGTGGTGCATCCCATGGAGGGCTGGGATGGCCTGGGCGACGGCAACCCTTCGGAGCAGACGGTCCGGCGCTGGCAGCGCTTTGGCCGTAGCGGCGCGAAGTTGATTTGGGGCGGAGAAGCGGTGGCTGTTTCACACGAAGGGCGTGCCAATCCCAACCAGCTGGTGGCCGCCGCGCACACCGAGGAAGGCCTGGCCCGCCTGCGTGCCACATTGATCGAAGAGCATCGCCTGATCGCCGGCTCCGATGACGGCCTGCTGATCGGTTTGCAGCTTACGGATTCCGGACGCTACAGCCGTCCCGACGCGCACGGCCGCCCTGATCCGCGCATTCTCTACCATCATCCCTTTCTCGATCGGCGTCTGGGATTGACCGCAGACTTTCCCGTGCTGAGCGACGCGGAGATCGAGGTCATCATTGAAAACTTTCACAAGGCCGCACTCCTGGCTTGGGAGCTGGGCTTCGACTTCGTTGATATAAAGCATTGCCACGGCTATCTGGGCCATGAATTTCTCAGCGCCCACACCCGGGCCGGCCGCTACGGCGGAAGTTTCGAGAATCGCACCCGTTACTTGCGCGAAGTCGTTCAGGGGATTCGTTCCGTCGCCCCGCAACTCGGCATCGCGGTCCGCCTTTCTGCGATTGACAGCGTGCCCTTCCGTCCCGACCCGGCGAAATCTTTCAACGGAAAACTGGGGCCTGGAATTCCGGAGCCGTATGAACACGACGTCCCTTACCGGTGGGGCTTCGGCGTCAACGCGCTCGAGCCGACTGAGTCGGACCTAAATGAGCCGGTGCGCTTTCTGTCCCTGCTCGAGCAACTTGGGATTCGGCTGGTGAATATCACGGCGGGAAGCCCCTATTACAACCCGCACCTGCAACGGCCCGCGCTTTATCCACCTTCGGATGGATATTCGCCGCCGGAGGACCCCCTCTTCAGCGTGGCGC
>DATGYF010000549.1:0-4259 GCA_035298145.1 Terriglobales bacterium
GTTTCGCCGCGCTGCACTTCCAGATTGAGGTCGCGAAGCAGAATTGTCCCGTTATTCAGGCGGTAGCCGACGTTGCGGAACTGGATGGCTGGGCCGGCGTTGGGAGAGTCGCTCATGCACTGTTTTTTGTCGTATCACTGCTGTGAGGGCAAGCTGCCCTCACAACAGCCGGCTGAGCCTGCCCTGAGCGTAGTCGAAGGGCTGGCGCTACAAGAACCTATACCTTGTACGCCTTTTCTGGCAGGCCGGTGATGCGAATGCCGGAGTGGCCCTTATGACGAATATTGAGGCCGATCAGCAGCGCGGTAATCTGTTCCAGGATGCGCGCGTTCTCCAGCTTTCCGCCATCAATGGCGCGCACGCCCGGAATTTTTGCCGCCAGC
Source organism: Terriglobales bacterium (assembly GCA_035298145.1). Classification (GTDB taxonomy): domain Bacteria; phylum Acidobacteriota; class Terriglobia; order Terriglobales; family Acidobacteriaceae; genus JAIQFF01. The sequence goes on from DATGYF010000549.1 coordinate 384, forward strand.
GTTCTTACTGTCATGGACGCGTCGGCGTCGTCGCTGCAGACTATGACGTCGCAGTCGATGGGAGCATCGCCATTCAGTACATCTGCCGACGTATTGTGGAACGCGGCTACCACCGACACGCCCGCAGGCACGAGTTCGGCGGTTTGCTGTGCCGCGGAGCCTTCCCAGAGGCCAAGAGTGCGAGTGGCACGGCCGCCGACGCTGGCGGCAAGAGGCACAGTGGTGTCAACCACAATGCTGCCTTCCGGGATTGCCGGCTTAATTTGCTTGAGCAGGGCGCTGTGGCCTTCAAACGGAATGGTAAGCACCACCAGATCAGCGGCAGCGCAAGCGGCGCTGTTTTCTTCGCCTGAGATTGTTGCGTGGCTGCCGACTGCGGCCCGGATTTTTGCTGCGGCTTCGCGGGCCCGCGCAGCGTCCCGCGATCCGATGATCACGCTCTCGCCCGCCCGGGCCCAGCGCAGAGCAAGTCCAAAGCCCTCCGCTCCGGTTCCGCCGAGGACAGCAATGATGCCGGGCATGATTACTGGGACTCCATCAGGCAAACTCCGCTTCCAGTGCTTCCTCGATCGCCACCTGGTCAGGCCGCAGTCTGAGGCTGATTTTCGTATAGACGGTATTGCGTTCGGCGGGAATGCGTCCAGTCTCAAGAATCAGCGACTGGAATTCCTCGCCGCTGGTGTATTGTCCCGCCGTGGCGCCGGCCTCGCGCGAGATGTTCTCCTCCATCAATGTTCCACCGTAGTCATTGGCGCCCGCATGCAGGCAGAGCTGCGACAGGCGACGGTTCAGCTTTACCCACGACACCTGAATATTGTTGATGGCGCCGGCCAGCATCACCCGGGCCAGGGCGTGAATTTTGAGATGCTCGGCCAGAGTGGGGCCGGGCCGGGCGATTCCCTGATGATAGAGCAGCGTGTTCTGATGCACGAAGCCGAGCGGAACAAACTCGGTGAAGCCTCGGGTTTGCTGTTGAATGTCCCGGAGTAGCTCAAGCTGATTGACCCAGTGGATTGGAGTTTCGACATGCCCGTACATCAGGGTGGACGTGCTGCGAATGCCGCACTGGTGGGCGGTTCGGATCACCTGTTTCCATTGTTCGGTGGAGAGTTTGTTGCGCGAAAGCACGAAGCGCACGTCGTCGTCGAGAATTTCAGCGGCGGTACCCGGAAGAGTGTCGAGGCCGTTGTCGCTCAGCATCGTCAGATAATCAGACAGCGGCATGCCGGTGAGTTCGACGCCGTAAACGATCTCCATGGGCGAGAAGGCGTGAATGTGCATGTCGGGCACCGCCGTTTTTATGGCGCGCAGGATGTCACGGTAGTAGAAGGGGGGCAATCCGTGGGGCAGCCCGCCCTGGATGCAGACTTCCGTCGCGCCCAGCGCCCGGGCCTCGAGGGCTTTCTGCGCCATGGTTTCCAGGCTGTGGAAGTAGCTGTCTTCCTCGCGGGGGCCGCGGCTGAAAGCGCAAAACTTGCAGCCGACAAAACAGATATTCGTAAAATTAATGTTGCGATTGACCACGTAGGTGACGATATTTCCCACCAGATCGCGGCGCAGCATATCGGCTGCCACCAGCAAGCCGAGAAGGTCGTCGCCTTCGGCATGGGCCAGCAGCAGGCATTGTTCGCGAGACAGGACGCTGCCGTCCTGCGACGCCATAACCTGATCAAGGGCGTTGCGTGCCTCCGAGGACATGCTCTCAGCCAGAGTCGTCCATTCGAGGGCAGGAAACATCTCCAGTTCGGAATCTGTTAGGGCTCGGATCACGGCTCCTCCTCGAAAAACACGGCTCAGCGAAACAGGTCGCTGGCAGCCGGACGAATCAGGTCACGCGCGCTGCCCCGGCCGGGACGATAAGCGAACCCTCGAATGATACACGCCGGGGTACGAGCCAGCTTGCCGCAGACCAGGCCCGCCGCGCAAGCCAGCTGGTCGGCGTCGGCTTCAATACTAGCCTGCAGTTTGTATCCGTGCGAATCAGGCTGGCCCCGGTAGTCGTGAAGCGCCTGCATGCCGGCCACTCCGATGGCGACTTCGGTCAGGCCTTCGCGCCAGGGCCGGCCGAAAGTATCTGTGATGATCACCGGGATGGAAAGGTGCAAGGTCTTTTTAAGCTCGCGATGAATTCGCGCAGCGGAGCGGTCGGGATCGTTGGGCAAAAGAAGCGCATGGCGTCCTCCGTCAACGTTGGAAACGTCCACCGCGCTATTGGCACAGATCAGGCCGTGGCGAGTTTCAGTGATCAACACGCCGCGCTTGCGCCGCACGATGCGGCGGCTCTGCCGGATGGCGAGCTCGATGACGCGGGCATCGAGATGATAACGCTCGGCCCAGCCGCGGGATGCTGCGGAGGGCGTGATGGTTTTCAGGTCCACCAGTTGGCCTTCCGCCTTGGAAACAATCTTGTGTTTGATGACCAGGATGTCGCCCGGGCGCAGTTTGTGATGCTTCAGGGCCTGGAGGAGAAGTCTGATGAGAGAATCGCCGGGTTTGACCTCGGTTGCAACGGTGAGCGGGATGATGCGGAGTTCGGCAACGGGCCGGCCTTTCTTTCGCCCCTGCGGGGCTGTCTCTCGAAGCGGGGCGGGCGGCCTACTCATTCGCGGCTACGGGAAGCTCGGCCAGTTGCCACTGCCGGACTAGCCGCTGGGCGCGGGTTTCGCCGGCGGCGTCGGCAAGAGCGCGCAGATCAGAAGGGGTGTCGATGTCGAGTGCGATGCCGGGCAGGGAGAGCACAACGCACGGCTTCCCCGTGGCCTGCGCCGCGGCATGGTGGGGCGCGAAACTGTCGTTGCCGAAGCGCGCCGGGAATAATCCGGCGGGGCGTCGCCAGATGGCATTGGTGCCGCGTCCGTCGGCAGCGCGCACCAGCACCGAGCCTTCAGCGGGCGCGGATTGCAGGATCTGCTCCAGTTCCCAGCTTTGGATGAGAGGAATATCGCCGGGAATTACCAGCGTGCTGTCCACGCCCTGGGCCTCGCAGTAGCGGGTTGCCATCTCGATGGCATCGGTCTGGCTACGGTTGGCATTGTCGGGAATTACGGAAAAGCAAAAATGCCTCGCCAGTTGAAGAGCAAAGGGATCGCTGGTCACGATGCTGACCTCAGGGCGGTCGACCCATGTCCCCAAGGTCTCGAGCACATCGAACAGCATGGCTTGCGCCAGTTCGGTGCGGGTGGGTTGATCGAACAGCGCGGCGAGTCGCTGTTTGGCGCCCGAAAGATTTTTGACGGGGACCAGAATCATGACAGGTCCGAGCCCGCGTGGGCGGCGTTTTCGTTGGACGTAGGTGACTCAACCTGGGACAGAATCTGGCGCGCCAGATCAATCTTTTCGTCGGCCGTGCTCATGATCGTGTTGGCGCAGTGAACGCGAAGCCCAGTTTTTCTTAGTTCCTCTGCCGCCTTGGCATCACGGCGGTCAACCACCAGAAGGTCGAGAAATTCCCGGTAGGCCTGGGCCACGCCGCCGATTGAAACCGGCAGACCCTGGGCGGCCATCAGAATCCCGGCTGGCCCCGAGACTGCGGTATTGCCAATAATCGGACTCACTGCCGCCACCAGGGCGGGAGTTTGCTTCAGCGCTTCCGTGATCCCGGGCACGGCTAGAATGGGGCCGATGCTGGTCACAGGATTGCTCGGCGCCAGCAGGACCAAAGAAGCCGACATGATGGCATCGATCACTCCCGGGGCAGGCTGGGCATTTTCAATGCCGGCGAAACGAATCGAGTTGACCGGGTCCTGATACCAGCGCTGCACGAAATATTCTTCGAAGCTGAGTTCGCCGATGGGTGTATCCACGCGGGTTTCCACACGGGCGTTGCTCATGGGGAGGATGCGGGCCTGCACTCCCATTTTCGCCGCGATTTCCGCG
>DATGYF010000550.1:0-7493 GCA_035298145.1 Terriglobales bacterium
TCGGCCGGCTTGCGGGTGATCACTTCCCCATTGTCCGGATTGACGCCTTTCACTTCGCCGGCATCGAGTGGCGACGGCAGATAGTCCACCACCGCATCGAGCAGCGGCTGCACCCCTTTGTTCTTGAAGGCCGTGCCAACAACCACCGGGAAGACTTTCAGCGCGATGGTCGATTTGCGCAACGATGCCCGCAGTTCCGCGGCGGAAATGGTCTCGCCTTCGAGGAACTTGTGCAGCATCTCGTCGTCATTTTCGGCGACGGTCTCGACCAGCGCGGTATGAAACGCTTCGGCTTTCTTCTGCAGCTCGGCGGGAATCTCGCCCGTGATGTACTCGGCGCCGATGGTGTCGTCCTGCCACACGATCGACTTCATTTCGATGAGATCGACAACGCCTCTGAACTTGTCTTCTTGTCCGATTGGGATCTGGATCGCTACAGGTTTGGCGTTGAGGCGTTTGCGGAGGGTATCGACGGCGTGCTCGAAATCGGCGCCCATCTTGTCAATCTTGTTGATAAAACAAATTCTCGGGACGCCATACTTGTCGGCCTGGCGCCAGACCTTTTCCGATTGCGGCTGCACTCCGTGGACCGCGTCGAACACGGCCACCGCGCCATCGAGCACACGCAAGGACCGCTCCACTTCGGCGGTGAAGTCCACGTGTCCGGGAGTATCAATAATGTTGATACGAATGTCGCGCCAGGTGCAGGTGGTGGCGGCGGAAGTGATGGTGATGCCGCGCTCCTGCTCCTGCTCCATCCAGTCCATGGTGGCAGTGCCTTCGTGGACCTCTCCGATGCGATGCGTCTTTCCAGTGTAGAAAAGGATGCGCTCGGTCGTAGTGGTCTTGCCGGCATCGATGTGGGCCATGATGCCGATGTTCCTGCACCGTTCTAGGGGGACTGTTCTGGACACAGCTTTTTTCTTCTCTTCCTTGCGAGACTCTTGTTCGCCGGCGATGTTGGTACCAGTACTCATTGAATTCAGCTTCTAGCTTCTGGCTACTAGCTCACCCCCGGATCTTTTTGCTAGAAGCCAGGAGCTAGCAGCTAGAAGCGCTTTTCTACCACCGATAGTGTGCGAAGGCCTTGTTGGCTTCCGCCATGCGGTGCACGTCTTCCTTCTTCTTGATGGCCGCGCCGCGGTTGTTGCTGGCATCGAGCAATTCGTTGCTCAACTTGTCGATCATGCCCTTCTCGGCGCGTCCACGGGAGTAAGTAATGAGCCAGCGGATGGCCAGCGAAGTACGCCGGTCGGCATTCACTTCAACCGGAACCTGATAGTTGGCGCCACCCACGCGGCGGCTCTTCACTTCAAGCAGCGGCTTGGCGTTCTCGACCGCCTTCTTGAACAGCTTCAGAGGCTCGTCGCCGCCTTTTTCCTGCAGGCGGTTTAGCGCTTCGTAAAAGATGCCTTCCGCAGTGCTTTTCTTGCCCTGCCACATCATGGAGTTGACGAACTTCGTCACCAGATCCGATCCGTACACCGGATCCGGCTCCACCTTCCGCTTGGCGATATATCCTTTTCGAGGCATTTACGCTTCTAGCTCCTGGCTTCTAGCTGTCAGCTCTGAGCTGTCAGCTCTCAGCCCAATTTTTTCTCTTCAAAACTCTTGGCCTCTGTTTTGGCCGACGACTGAAGACTGACGACTGCCTTACGCCTTAGGCCGCTTGGCTCCGTACTTCGAACGGCTCTGCTTGCGGCCGGCGACGCCGACCGCGTCCAGGGTCCCGCGAATCACGTGATAGCGCACGCCCGGGAGGTCCTTCACACGGCCGCCGCGAATCAGGACAATCGAGTGCTCCTGCAAGTTGTGACCGACGCCGGGAATATAGGTCGTCACTTCGATCCCATTAGTCAGGCGCACGCGGGCAACTTTCCGCAGGGCTGAGTTCGGCTTCTTCGGGGTCTGGGTGTAAACGCGGGTGCAAACCCCGCGCTTTTGCGGACATCCCTGCAAGGCCGGGCTCGCCGTCTTGTACCGCGGCCGCTTACGGCCGCTGCGCACCAATTGATTGAAAGTAGGCATAGTGTTCCTGGTGCTCCTGTTCCTGGCACTGCTCTCCGGTTGCTCCCAGGCCGCGCCCTTCCACAGGGCCCCTGACAGGCACACCCTCGCGGAACGACGCCGCATCTGCTCTTCCCCGATCTCAGGGGCTGGATGGCGGACCCGCCAACCATGATTCCCGCAGCGCGCACGCGCGGGAGATTTTGATTTCCCGTTCAGAACTAAAAGCCGCCGACGGTGGCACCAAGCCCGGAACTTCCGGGAGCTGCTCCGTTTCGTCAGCACCGCCCCGCATAGCCTTTCAACGGGTGAAAGGTGTGGGCAGGACGTTTCAGCGAAGGCGTCTCCGTCGGTCTTTCAGCGGAGGCGTTGTTGCTACAGCTCAGCTGCGTTTCAGGCTTCCCACACCCGCACAGGGAACACCCACCGCATACAGGCAAGCCAGACTTAACTCGCGGAACCTTACAAATATAGCAACTGCCTGCACACATCGTCAACCGGGATTGGTTGCATCAGATGGAAAGGGTTCTTGCCATTGACGAGTTGACGAATTTGCGAAATGCAGAAGTTTTGGCTCTTAAATTCGTAAATCGTAAAATCCGGCAATTCGACAATCACGGGGTGCGCTGGCTCCTGGAGCAAGGTCAGCAGCTCCTTCTCTTCGTTCAGGATTCCGGCGCGCGGCTCAGATGCGGCGCAACCGGCTCAACTTGCTGAAAAAAATTCTAGCCTCTACACTTGGGGCTTTCCATAAAAGAGCTCGCCCCGTGGGTAAAACTGGGCGGGGAGGGTGCATGGGTAGGTCGTCCTTAATAGTCCGCTTGGTCTTCATCTTTATTGCTGTCAGTCTTATCGCCGGGTTGACCGGTTGCAGCAGCACCAGCCCGACCAGAAGCACGAACTTCCCGACCCCGGCCAGTATCAGCCTCTCACCCGCCAACCCGGTTTCTCTCGACGCAGGCGCAGCCACCCAGACCTTCACTGCTACCCCCCGGAACAGCTCGAACACAACCATCACTACTCCGGTTACGTTTCTTTCCAGCAATACCGCCGTCCTGACCATTGCTACCAACGGGTTAGCGTGCGCCGGCACTTGGGATTCGCTGACTGCGCCGCAAATCTGCACTCCCGGCCCGGTTGGAACGGCCCAGGTGACCGCCAGGTCGCACGGGGTCAGCAGTCCCCCGACAACCGTGTACGTGCATCAGCATATCGACAAGATCGTAATCAGCCCGGTCACGGAGCAGACCCCGCCGAGCGGACCTTGCTTTTCCAAAGGTCAGAGCTTCAACTACCAGGCCAACGCCTTCAGCCGCGGGCTGGACATCACCGGCACCGTAGGGCCGTTTACCTGGCAGTCGGTCAACAACGATGTAACCACGCTGGCCATCGCCACCGACAGCGCTCCCGTAGCCGGACTGGCAACCGGACAAGTCAAAGCGACGGCGCACACTCCGGGAATAACCTCGCTGGTGGCCAGCAACGGCAATGTAAACAGCCAGCCTCTCGATTTCACCACCTGCGCCGTGCAATCGATTACGCTGGCAGTCACCGGAAGTACTACCAATTCGATCAACGTAACGTCGGGCAGTGGTAAGACGGCTACCGCCACCGTGGTGGACAGCCAGGGAAATACCATCACCGGTGTGCCCCTGACCTGGAGTTCATCGAATCCAGCGTCTGTGTCCGCCACTTCCGGCTCGATTGCCACTCCGCAAGCCGGCGGCGCGACCGTGGTTGCTTCCTGCACTCCGCCAACCTGCAATATTGGATTGAAGCCCCTGCTTCCGATCTATCCGGAGGGCGCCGTCGATGTAGTGGTCGCCCCTGCCAGCACTACCACGACCACGCCCACGGTTTACGTATCAAGCACCGGATTTTCTACCTCTCCTGCCGGTAACTGCGCCACCACGGTCGGATGCGTGAGCCTGCTGATTCCCATTGGCTCGCCAAACAACACCGTGGGTGCGGCCGTCGGATTGCCGGCAACGCCGAACTCTCTGGTTTTCGACCGCCAGGGCGCGAAGGCCTATATGGGCACGGATTTTTCATTTTTCGGAAGCCGCGGGCTGATGCAAATCACGGTCGCCAGTCCGCCCACGGTGACCCAGTTCAAGTCCGTGACCGGGAAGGTGCTGACGGTTTCTCCCGACGGGAAGAAAGTGATCCTTTCCGGTGCTGACCCCAATGCGGTGCCGGTCCCAGGAAGCAACACTGCTCCGCCTGCCACCCAGGTGATCGTGTTCGATACCACCACTAATACTGGCACCACGCTTAACATTGCGGGAGCAACTGCGGCCGACTTTTCGCCGGACAATCTGAGGGCCTTCATCGCCGCCGGCCCGAATCTGTATGTGTGGTCGGCACAGGATGCGCTGAAAAAGATTTCTCTCACTGCGCCCGCCAGGGATGTTTCGTTTTCTCCGGAAGGGGCATTCGCATTCGTGGCCGGCGGATCCAGTTCTTCCTCAGTTACGGCCTGGAGCACATGCGGACTGAGTTCCGCGCTGACTAATAATGTTGTGCTGCCATCGACTCCCTTGTTCCTTAAAGCGCTTCCCCGGGACGCAGTCAATCTGGCGGACCCCCCGACCGCCGGCAGCGCCACCACGATCACCAGTGTATTGGCGGTGGATTCGCCTGGGATCGACCTCTTCCGTGTGGCCCGCGCGCCAACTGGCTGCAACTCAACCGCAAGCAGCGGAACGGCGACGCCCTTTAATCTGGGCCAGGGCAGCTTTGTGCCCCTTCAGTTGATCGTGTCGCAGGACGCGGCCCGCGCCTATGTGCTGGCCAGCGATCGCGGCAGTGTGCTGGTGTTCAATATCGACAACCAGACGTCGTCCGCCATTCCACTCTCCGGCGATGCCATCCCGATCCAGGCCTCGCTGACCCCCGACGGCCGCCGGCTTTACATCGCCGCTGCCGATGGCCAGGTGCATATTCTGGACACCCAGAACGGCGGCGACATTCTGCAGATTTCGTTCCCTACCGATCCCACGATTTTCCGGGCCGGCCTGTGCAATGGCGTGCCCTTCACCTGCGATCCGGACTTGATCGCGGTCAAGCCGTAAAGCAGTCGTCAGTCGTCGGTCGTCAGTCGTCGGCCAGGACATGTGGGCGCGAGCGTCCCCGCTCGTGCAATCGGGACGACGATGTAGAGATTCCCTCTGGTGGGTAGTGTTCCGAGCTGACGACCGACGACTGACGACTGCCTACCGACTGGCTTCGAGCTGCTTGCCTACGCTGTCCAGCACGCCGTTGATGAATTGCACCGACTCCGGGCTGGAAAATTTGCGGGCGATTTCGAGGGCTTCGTTGATGACCACGGCGCGAGGCGTGTCGGGGAAGCCCAGCAGCTCCGCCACCGCGGCCCGCATCAGGTTGCGATCGACGGCGGCCATGCGCTCCATACGCCAGTGCTGGGCGTGACCTTCAATCAGGCCATCGATTTCGCCGGCACGGTCGGTAGCGACCCGGAACAGATCTTCGGCAAAACTCTGGACATCTGCGCCCACGTCTCCGCGCTCACGCCAGAAGGTCTGGCGCACCTGCTGCGGAGTCTGCTTTCCCATATCAGACTGGAAAAGCATTTGCAGAGTAAGTTCGCGGGATTTGCGGCGGGTTCCCATGGGAAGCTGTCAGCTGTCAGCCTTCAGCTATCAGTGTACAACCGATGAAGTCAAGGATTGATTTTGAGCTTTGCGCGGCGGGTACCAGGTTTTGACTTTTGTTTTTCTCTGACAGCTGAAAGCTGAGAGCTGACAGCTTTGCTGACGACCGACGACTGACGACCGACGACTGCTTTCAGGTTTGCCATCTCCACCGCCGCCAGCGCCGCTTCAAATCCCTTGTTGCCCATCTTCAGTCCGGCGCGAGCGATAGCCTGCTCCAGAGTTTCGCAGGTGAGGACGCCGAAGGCGTGGGGCACGCCCGTTTCCTGGGCGGACTGGCCGATGCCGCGAGCCACTTCGTTGACGATGACGTCGTAGTGCGCGGTGTCGCCGCGCAGGAGGCAACCGAGACAAATGATAGCGTCGTATTTTTTTGTTTCGGCAAGGGTGCGGGCCGCAGAGGGAATTTCAAAAGCGCCGGGCACGCGGACAATTTTGATGTCCTTCTCTTGGGCGCCACACTGCACCAGCCCGTCGAAGGCGCTTTGCAGCAGTCGATCGGTAATAAAAGCGTTGAATCGGGACACCACGATCGCAAAGCGCTTGCCAACGGTGTTCAGCTTCCCCTCGATCGCCTTGATCCGCTTTTTACTCTGCGATTTCAATCGTTCAATTCTCCTCGAACCACGCAGGCCCAGATGTCCTCATCTGGGCGGGCGAGCAACGCTCGCCGGGCTTTGCGGAGCTGCGCTCCGCTGGGCAGATGGGACACCTGCCCCTACGCGTACTTCACAGCTTATTCGGCTTCGGATTCGCCGGGTCCGCGTAATCGTAAAATCCTTTGCCCGACTTGCGCCCATACCAGCCAGCCATCACCATACGCTTCAGTAGCGGCGGGGAAGCGAAACGGCGTTCCTTGAATTCGTCGTACATGACGTGGGTGATGTAAAACGTGGTATCCAGGCCGACGAAATCGAGCAGCGTGAAAGGGCCCATGGGATAGCCGCAGCCCAGCTTCATGGCATTGTCGATATCGTCGATCGAGCCCACCCCCTCTTCGTAGGCGCGGATGGCATCAAGCAGATACGGCACCAGCAGCCGGTTCACGATGAACCCCGTCTTGTCGCTGGTGCGCACCGGGACCTTGCCCAGCTTTTTCGCAAATTCGTACGCCGCATCGTAAACGTCACTCGCGGTCGCGATGGTGCGCACGACCTCAACCAGCTTCATGAGCGGGACCGGGTTGAAAAAGTGCAGGCCGATGAAGCGCTCCGGACGTTTGGTCGAGGTCAGCAGCTCGGTAATTGAAATAGAAGACGTATTCGAGGCAAAGATCGCATCTTTTTTCACGATGCCGTCGAGCGCGGCGTACATCTTCTTCTTTTCATCGACGTTTTCGATCACGGCCTCGACGATGATGTCGCAGTCGGCCAAGTCCTGCATGCTGATCGTGCCCTTGAGCCTCGCCCGCACAGCTTGCAGCGTTTCCTTCAGCGCGCCCTTCTCGGCAAATTTCGCCAGCGACTTCTCGATGCCGGCAAAACCCTTGTCGAGATACTTCTGCTCGACTTCGAGCACGGTGACGTCGAATCCGGCTGTGGCCGCCACCTGCGCGATGCCCGACCCCATCAGGCCGCAACCGAGAACGCCGACTTTTTTGATGTCCATGACTTTCCTTTTTAACCACGGAGGACACGGAGATCACGGAGACGTTCTTCCTCTGTGTACTCGGTGTCCTCCGGTTCAAGAACCTAGTGCATGCTCTCCACGACCATCGCAATCCCCTGCCCACCGCCAATGCACGCCGTCGCCAGCCCATACTTCTTCTTTCTGCGGCGGAGTTCGTATAACAATGTAATGACGAGCCGGGTG
>DATGYF010000551.1:0-3179 GCA_035298145.1 Terriglobales bacterium
CAGGCGGGACTCAGTGGATCGGTGCTGCAGCAGATCAATCACGGCATCTCCACTGGCGCACTCTTCTTGATTGTCGGCATTCTTTATGAGCGGCGGCACACCCGCGAAATATCCGAATACGGCGGAATCTCGAACGTCATGCCGGTTTACGCCACCATCACCATGATCATGTTCCTGTCGTCCATGGGACTGCCTCTGCTCAACGGATTCGTCGGCGAGTTCACCATCCTGCAGGGCACCTTCATGGAGAACTGGAAGTGGGCAGCCTGGGCCGTTCCGGGAGTGATTCTCGCGGCCGCGTATCTGCTCTGGCTTTACCAGCGGGTGTTCTTCGGGACGGTTACCAATCCCCAGAACGAAAAGTTGCACGACCTGACGCCGCGCGAGCTATTGACCTTCGCGCCCCTGGTCATCATCGCGTTCTGGATCGGTCTCTACCCCAAGCCGTTCTTCCAGATCCTTGAGCAACCGGTGAACCAGATCGTTTACACCGTGCGGGGAAAGGATTATCCCGGAGTGCAAAATGTGAATGCCGCGATCCGGCCCGCGGACGATGCCGGGAACACTGCGGCGGAGCAGGCAGAGTTGAATCAGTCGAAGGGAACCAAATAAGTGTCGGGCAATCTGGCGCAAAATTTCGGACGGGTCGATTACCTGATGGCGCTCCCCGTCATTCTGCTGACCCTGTTCGCCTTGGGCATATTGCTCCTTGACCTCCTGTTGCCCGCGCAATGGAAGCGTGTCAATGCCCTGACCGCCCTGGTCGGTATTCTGTTTTCTGCCGGAGGAATTGTAAAGATTCAGCTGGCCCTGAATAACGCTGGCCTTCCTGGGGAATCAGCCTTCCTGAATGCGATGGTGGTGGATCGCTTCACCATTTACTTCTGGTATCTGTTCCTGGGGGGCGCGGCAATTTCCATCCTGATGTCGATGCGCTATCTCGAGATCGAGCACGAAAACCACGGCGAGTTCTATTCACTGCTCCTGTTTTCCGTAGTGGGCATGATGTGCATGGCTGCCGGCTTCGATGTAGTGCTGATTTTCATTGGCCTGGAGTTGATGGCGATTTCCACCTACGTGCTGGTCGGATTTCTGCGCACCGACCGCCGGTCCAATGAAGCCGCGCTGAAATATCTACTGCTGGGCGCGTTTTCCTCTGGCATATTTGCCTATGGCTTGTCCCTGTTCTACGGACTGACCGGAAGCACCAGCCTGCTGGGGATCAGGAGTGGCCTGGTCCGCATGGCGGCTGCTCATCCCGATCACATCGACCCTATTGCGATCATCGCACTGCTAACCGTCTCGGTCGGCCTGTTCTTCAAAATCGCCGCCATCCCTTTTCACCAATGGTTGCCGGATGCCTACGAAGGCGCCCCCACCAGCGTTACCGGATTCATGTCGGTGGCGGTAAAGGCCGCAGCCTGGGCCATGCTGCTGCGCATCTTCATCTGGGGCCTCTATCCTCTGCGGACGGTGTATGTGCCGCTGCTGATCTTCGTTGCGATTCTGACCATGACCGGCGCCAATCTGGCCGCTTTGACCCAGAGCAATCTCAAGCGCTTGCTGGCATATTCGTCCATTGCCCACGTCGGCTACATGCTGCTCGGGTTGGTCGCGCTGGCCTCCGTCACCTATCCCGCGCCCGCTTTCTTTGACGGCTTTAAGGGTATTTTGCTTTATCTGCTGGTGTACACCTTCATGAACCTGGGGGCCTTCGGCGTGATCGCCTCACTGCGCCAGCGCAATGTGATCGGCGACGAAATGGACGACATCGCCGGCCTCTACTTCCGCGCCCCCACCGAAGCCGTCCTGATGCTCATCTTCCTTCTGTCGCTGGCCGGCATCCCGCCGCTGGCCGGCTTCTACGGGAAGTATTTTATTTTCCTCAGCCTGATCGAGAGCGGCCACTACATCCTGGCGGCGCTGGCCGTCCTTTACGCCGTCTTCGGACTCTACTATTACATGCGCATCGCCAACCAGATGTTCATGCGCGAGGCCCTGGACAAAACCCTGCTGCCGATCAGCGCCGGGATGCGACTGGCGCTGGGCGTGACCGCCTTCGCCACCGTTTACATCGGAATCTTCCCTGAACAATTTATCCGCATCGTGAACTGGTCCCTGGGTATTGCGCAGACCACATCGGTTGCCACTCTGGTACGCTAAGACGACAATTTGATGAACCGGTGCAGGGAAGCGCCGTTCCTGTCGCCATGTCTGATCAGGACGACAATTCGAAGAGAGATAGAAGCACCTGGATCCAGATGGCCAAGTACAGCCAGCTGGCCTTCGTGTTCCCGGCCGCAACGGTTGCCGGGTGGCTAATCGGTGTTGCCTTGGATCGCTGGCTGCATACCACCTGGCTCTATCTCGCAGGATTGATCCTGGGCATCATTGCCGGCTTTGTGGAGTTGATCCGGGCTGCGATGTCGTCCGAATCGAAATGATGGCTTGAAAATGACAGCCGCCGAGCCCTTGACCACTGAGCCCAACAGCGAAGCCTTCTACTCCGGAGCCATCGACCGCCTGTCTCGCTTCATGTTGGTGCTGGCGGCAGCCCTGACCGCAGCCGCGTGGTGGCATTATGGCTGGCGCATCGCTCTTGGGTTCGTCTGCGGCGCCGTGGTTGCCTACCTGAATTTCTACTGGCTGAAGAAAGTGGTGACCGCGCTGGCCGACCGCGCCACTCAACCTGGCCAGGTGCACGCCAGCAGCGGCGTGGTGTTGCGCTTCCTGCTGCGCTACGTTTTGATGGGCCTCGGAGCCTATGTTATATTCACTGTTTCCCCCGCGAGTCTCTACGGGTTATTTGCCGGCCTGTTCCTGCCCGTAGCTGCCATCGCGTGCGAAGCCGCCTATGAGACGTGGGTCGCTCTGAGGAGCGGCTTCTAGAGACGGCTTCTGGCTACTGGCTTCTAGCCTCTAGCTTGAATCCCGCACGAATTGGTGGCTTCCGGACCGCGATCAGCTAGAAGGCCAGGAGTAGAAGCTAGGATCCAGTAGCCAGAAGACTCATGCCTGAACAACTCTGGTTTACCGAAATTCTGAACCACGTTTTTGCCGGCCCGGTCACGCGGCTGCTGCAAGCGCTCCATATTGATCCCGAGTACCCCCAAGCCCCCATCACCAACGCCGTGGCCATGGAGCTTCTGGTGTTTCTGTTTCTGGTGACGCTGTTTTTC
>DATGYF010000552.1:0-6653 GCA_035298145.1 Terriglobales bacterium
CCATCAGGATGGCAATCGAGGTTTCGAGATAGTTCTTGTAGTAGTTGTGCCGGTCGTCGATGGGCAACTGCATGGTGACGCCGAGTGCCATTCCGCGAGGAATGATGGTCACTTTGTGCAATGGATCAGAATGAGGCAGCAATGCTGCCACCAGCGCATGGCCGGCTTCGTGATAGGCGGTGTTCTTCTTTTCCTCGTCCGAAAGCAGCATGGACTTGCGTTCCACGCCCATGAGGACTTTGTCCTTGGCCAATTCGAAGTCGTACATGAGGACAGCCTTGCGATTCTGCCGTGCCGCCGCCAGGGCGGCTTCGTTCACCATGTTGGCCAGGTCAGCGCCGGAGAAGCCCGGAGTGCCGCGACCCAATACGAAAAGGTCAACATCGTCCGCCAGGGGAATCTTGCGGGTATGCACGCGCAGAATTTCTTCGCGTCCGCGCACATCCGGACGGCTGACGACCACGCGACGGTCAAAGCGCCCGGGGCGAAGCAACGCAGGATCCAGCACATCGGGCCGGTTGGTGGCGGCCATCAGAATCACGCCTTCGTTGGACTCGAAGCCGTCCATCTCCACCAGCAGTTGGTTCAGGGTCTGCTCGCGCTCGTCGTGACCGCCACCCAGGCCGGCGCCGCGATGGCGTCCGACGGCGTCGATCTCGTCAATAAAGATGATGCAGGGAGCGTTTTTCTTGCCCTGCTCGAACAGATCGCGCACCCGGCTGGCGCCCACGCCTACGAACATTTCCACGAAATCGGAGCCGGAGATGGAGAAAAACGGCACGTTAGCTTCGCCCGCGACCGCCCGGGCCAGCAGGGTTTTGCCCGTTCCCGGAGGTCCAACCAGCAGCACGCCCTTGGGGATGCGTCCGCCCAGCTTCTGGAACTTCTGCGCCTCGCGCAGGAATTCGATGATCTCTTTCAGCTCTTCTTTGGCTTCGTCAACCCCGGCAACGTCCTTGAACGTGACTTTTTTCTGCTGCATGGAGAGCAGCCGGGCCCGGCTCTTGCCGAAGGACAGCGCTTTGTTGCCACCGGTCTGCATCTGCCGGATCATGAAGAACCAGAGGGCGGCGAGCAGGATCAGCGGAGCCCACGTCCCCAGCAACTGCAGCGGCCAACTTCCGCTGGTAATGTCGCGGATATTCATGCTGACGCCCTTGTCGCGCAGCGTCTTGATCATGTCGGGATAGTTGGACGGGGAGGTGGTATGAAACGCGGAATTATCGTTGCGGTAGGTGCCGCGAACTTCCTGCCCGTTGATGGTGACCTCTTTCACGTTGCCCTGGTCCACATCCGTCAGGAATTGCGAGAAACTTACCGACTTGTCCTTCTGCCCCGCGTTGCCGGCCTTCATTACCTGCCAGAGCAGGAAGGCCGAGAGCACGATCACCAACCAGAAAACCACTGTCTTGACTGTAGAATTCACCGAAGACTCCTGATAAAAACGCGCGCCAACGCGAACCCTGCCGGCACGTAATTAGATGCCCAGCCGCAGGTTTTGGATTGGACAAGTTGCCAGAATCATATTCTAACCGTTCCAGGGGAAAAAAGGTCGGCCTTCTGCCCATAACTTAAGTCATGGGTTCACTTCAGCTTGCAGCGCCAATGTAGGGCAGGTTCCGGTAGATCTGCTCAGGGGAGCCTAAACCGTAACCCACGAGGAAGGCCTCATCCACCAGAAAGCCGAAATAATCGGGCTGGAGCTGCACCCGGCGGGCGGATTGGCGATCCAGCAGCGTGGCCAGTTTGACCGACGCCGCGCCCCGCGCTTTCAGGTCGCTCATCAGAAAATCTGTGGTGATCCCGGAGTGCACCAAACCCTCCACCACCAGCAAATTCTGGCCGCGAATGTCGGGTTCGTGGCTGAAGAAAATCTCCAGCACCCCACCCGAGCCATCTTCCTCGTGCAGGTGATACTTGGGCTTGATGAACTGGCAGATCACCGGAACTTCCAGCGCCCGCACCAGGTCGGCCATGAAGATGAAGCCATTTTCCAGCAGGGCCAGCAGGTGGATGGACTGGCCGCGGTAGTCGTCGGAAATCTGCCGCCCCATCTCCCGCACCCGCTTCTGTATCTGTTCGGCGGGGATCACAGTGCGCGGCAGGCCCGGCCTTGCGAACTCATTCATGCTTGTGCCCTCCCCGAGTGGCCAACTCACGAATTACCAGGGCCCGCTGGGCGCCATCCGGCGGACGCAATCGGGCCGGCGTGGGAAAGCCCCGCACCCACACGATCTCCTGTCCGCTCACCCCTACCGGCCAAAGCTTGCGCTCCAGGCCGGTCAACTTCCTCTCCTGCAGCAGTTCCTTGATCTTCTTCGGGGCCTTGCTATGGGCCGGCCAGTAGCGGTCACCC
Organism: Terriglobales bacterium; assembly: GCA_035298145.1. GTDB lineage: Bacteria > Acidobacteriota > Terriglobia > Terriglobales > Acidobacteriaceae > JAIQFF01. The sequence continues at coordinate 2,357 of DATGYF010000552.1, forward strand.
GCGCGCCAGTTGCGCACGGTCAACTCCTTTTGCAGCAATGCCGGATCAAGCATGTGGTCGGGATTATAACCCGATGCTGCGCTCCCCGACACCAGCGCCGCCTCAAACCGTGTCCCGGCTTCCGGAACCTCGACGGCACCCGGCACTGACAAGCGGTATTCGAAGTCCGAATTCTCGGCCGTCGGGCTGGGGGAATCGAAATGCAATCCGCCTGTGTCCAGCGAAGTAACCCACCCCTGCGGCAAGGTGGCGGACCGGGCCCCGCCGGCGAGCTCCAGAACTTCTTCCACGTGACGGAACTCGAGTCGCAGCCCCAGCGACTCTGCTGCGGCCCGCACCACCCGCCGCCGTAACGCCACAGGCAAGGCCCCCAGAGCTGTCGGTTCGAGGGTCCGCTCCTCCGCCTGCCAGACTTCGGACAGCACGCGGTCAACTTCATTCTGCCAGTACTCTTCTTCGGAGCGCGCAATATCGGCAGTCTCCGCCAGCGTTTCACGTACCGACGGATTCAACGATCGCTCCAGCCGGGGCAGAATCCCGTGGCGCACCCGGTTGCGCGCATGACGCAGATCACGATTGCTTGAGTCCTCGCGCCAGTCCTGGCCCATTTTTGCAAGATAGGTTTCGAGCAGCCGCCGCCGGGTCTGCAGCAAAGGCCGGACCACTGAGAACTGAGAACCTTTAACTTGCAACTGGGGGTAAATTCCAGCCAGTCCGCGGGTCCCGGCTCCACGAACAATTCTAAGTAGAACCGTCTCCGCCTGATCGTCCAGAGTGTGCCCAGTCGCGATGCGGTTCAGCTTCTGATCCTCGAACAGGCGGCGGAAATACCGGTAGCGAAGCTGGCGGGCGGCGGCCTCGGTGCTGAGGTGCTGACTTCGAGCATGGGCCGCGACATCCCCACCGCTGGCGTGCAGTTCCAGCTTGTACCTCTGGGCAAGTTGGGCGACGAAATGCTCGTCAGCTTCGGCTTCGACCCCGCGCAATTTGTGATTGAAGTGGACCACGGAGAGCACGATACCCAGTTCCGGCCGCAACTCCAGCATGATGCACACCAGGGCAACGGAATCGGCCCCGCCTGAAACCGCGACGCCTACCCGGTCACCGGCGTGGAGAAGGCCCTGGCGGCGGATGTAGTCGAGAACGCCTTGAACCACTTTTTCCATGGTTCATCGTACCGTCGGTTGAATCCCGATCATTTCATCATGCGGTTTAGCTCCGCATAGGGGATGGCGCCTTCCAGCATGGCGTAGGTTCCCGCATTCTTCAGCTCTTCCGCCAGGCGACGCAGCAGACCCAGCGTTGCCCGCATCGGGCCCGAACCCAGGCTGACCCGGGCTACGCCCAGCTTCTGCAACTCAGGTACGGAAGGAGTTCCCGGGCCGCCCAGGATGTTGACCGGACACTGCAAATCTTTCACCAGGCGCGCAATGGTTGCCGGATCGCGCACGCCGGGAACGAACACGCAGGCCGCGCCGGCATCACGAAACGCCGCCAGCCGCCGCAGGGCTTCTTCATAACGCTTTTCCGGAGACCCGATCTCAAGCAGGTAAACGTCAGTACGGGCGTTCAAGACGATCGGCAATTCCCGCACCGCCTTCACCCTTTCAACCTGCAGTGCGAGGTCCAGCAGCGGATGCTGCGGATCCCCGGTGGCGTCCTCCAGATTCATCCCCACGGCGCCGGCAGCCAGGACCTCCTGCGCCGTGCGGGCGGCATCTTCGGGACGATCGCCGTATCCGGCCTCGACGTCAGCCGTAACCGGAACCTCGACCGCGTTTGCGATGCGGCGAACTGCTTCCAGCATCTCCCTTCGCGAAATGCGCTGCCCATCGGGATATCCCAGGCTGAAGGCGACGCCGGCGCTGGTGGTGGCGATGGCCCCGAAGCCCGCCTGCTGAATCACCCGCGCGCTGGCCACATCCCAGGCATTGGGCAGCAGGAGAATCTGCGGGCCACGATGCATTGCCCGGAACGCTTCCGTCTTTCCCTGCGCATCAGCCATGACTGAGAACCGAGAACCAGAAACTAGCCACTGGTCTTTTTCATCTTTTCTAGAAACTTTCCCACGCTCACCACGGCCCGGCCAACCGTGCCTCGTCCTATCTCCTGGGTATCATCCCGGGCGGTCACCCGTAGCGTATAGAACCTTCCATCGAAGGACTCGAGAACTCCTTCCGCGCGAATCTTTGCTCCAATTCCACTGGCGGCGCGGTGCTCGACGTGGATTGCGGTCCCGACCGTGATTTCGTCGTCCTCGCAATATGGCTGCAGAGCCTGGAAGCAGGCAATCTCCATCAGCCGGATCATGTCCGGCGTGGAATACACGGGAGGAAGATTGGGGTTATGGGCCGCCAGGGTATGCTTCAATTCGACAGTTTGCTCGACTTCGCCACGCACCCCGAGGGGCATTGCTTTCGCCATAGTTTAAGACGTCCTGTTCAAGCCTAAAGAGCCACTATAAGGGCGCCTCGACGCAGCCCGCAACTTGTCGCGGCGCCGACCCCCACGGCGGCTGGCCGGCAGGCGCTACGGGGCTGTGCTCTATGGTTCCGCTCGTGTGCGGTGGGCGGTTCTCGCGCCGCCACTGGGCAAGGCTTGTTTCGAGCGAGTCCAAAATCCGGCGTTGCCAGACCGACTGTGACGGACATCACATCACCCTGCGTGACTTTCACGTAATGTGAACCGACGTGCCGGAGAGAAATTGCTTCGACTAAAGCGCATCCCCTGGATCGCGATCGCGCGCCTCCTCCTGTTTGCGGGACTCTCGGCTGCAGCCCAGGTTGGTGCGCCCGAGGTACTCAGTTTCCTTCCCGCCAGCGGTCCCGAAGGCACGCGGGTGAAAATCAGCGGCAAAAATCTGACGGCGATTTCCGCGGTGTTGTTTGGTGCAACCGCGGCAGTCTTCCAGGTCGATTCTCCGCAAGGGGTGGTCGCGATTGTTCCCCACCGCGTCCTCACTTCGAACATTATGGTGGTCACGCCCCAGGGGCGCGGCGCCAGCCCATCAGCGTTCGTGGTTACGAACGACCCACGAATTCCGGATGAAGTCAGTTACAAAGCTGGATACGTAACCGCCGTGCGCGCCCCTGCCGATTTCAATTCGGCCCGGCTCTGGGGCATCGCGATTGCGGACACGCGAGTGCCGGGCCACGAGTCGGCCCGGGTGGAGGTTGCGTGGACCAGGCTGACTTGCCAGATCGACGGCCGGGAGGTTGTCCTCAACGACGACTCCGGCCAGGTGCAAGGAGGGCTCTACCAGCGCCACCCGTGGTTTGCCAGCGACGCCCACGATCCCATTCCGCTGGCTCACGATCCGCGGAATCATTCTGTGGTACTGGCCGTAGGCCAGCGCGGCGATCGGGTGTGGCACTTCTGGAGCCCATCGGCGCGCGCCGCGCTGCCGGCCGGCAAACGCGACGGTTGCACCGTCCGGGCCCGGGTGATGATTTCTCCCGGAGCCTTGCTGCAGATGGGGATGGATTACTGGCGCTCGCCGACGATCCCGTACGGCTCAGGCGGCAATAATCACGAAGCCGGTGCCAGCCGCTGGTATTTTCCTTCGCCCCAGTGGCAGGAAGTCACATTCACAGATATCGGTGGCTCCCAGTTCTAGCCGCGCATGGAAGCCGGGCGTCCCCGCCCGGCGGGACCCCCGTCCTCCAATCACTTGAGCAGACCTTGTTAGAATGAAGGCTACTGTGCCCCCCTTCACCGAACAATTCGACGTGGTCGTCGTCGGCGCCGGACACGCCGGTTGCGAAGCCGCCATGGCCGCAGCCCGCTTGGGCCTGAAGACCGCCCTCTACACTCTCAACGTCGATCTCATCGCCCAGATGTCCTGCAATCCCGCCATCGGTGGCATTGCCAAGGGACACCTGGTCCGCGAAGTGGACGCCCTGGGCGGCATCATGGGCGAGATCACGGACGCGGTCGGCATCCAGTTCCGCCTGCTCAACACTTCCCGCGGCCCAGCCGTGTGGTCGCCTCGCGCCCAGTGCGACAAGCAAGCCTACCGCCTCAAAATGCGCGAAGTGCTGGAATCGCAGCCCAACCTGAAAATCAAGCAGGCCGAAGTTGCTGATTTGATGGTGGAACCGTTGGCCCCTGGTCATTGGCGGTCGGCAAATTCACCAACACAACCTGCTGAGAACCGGGAACTATCAACTGAAAACTGGCCTTCCGAATCCCAAGCCGGGAGCGCAACAGCGTCCAACGACGACGAGCGCAAGCGAGTGACAGGCATCCGCCTCCGCGACGGACGCAGCGTCGGCGCGAGTGCAGTCATCATCACGAC
>DATGYF010000553.1:0-12285 GCA_035298145.1 Terriglobales bacterium
GGGTCGATGATGTCCAACTCGTGGCGCGATCCGGGCTGGCGCGGCGGATCGATTTGAAGTTCTTCCGATAGCACTCTGGCACTTCCATCGCCTTGCAAAAGTCGTCCAGCGATGGCTGATAGACGCCTTTTCCGCCCCAAGATTGCAAGAGTTCAAACAATCGCCACGAATACACGGAGCGTAGGGCGGTTGCTTGCCGGAGTTTGTACTTGGTGAACTCCCCTGCTAGGTTGAACAGGTGCGGCACGATCTCATGCCACCAGTCCAGCTCAATCCAGCCTTCGCCCTTGTGGTAACGCACCCCGCCCACCCAGACGCATTGGTAGACCTCCGGTCCCTTTTTCGTTTGCCGTGTAGCACTGATGTAGCGCCTGAACAGGTTCTTTGCAGCTGCCTGCAGTTGTTCATAGGCGGAATCCAGACTGATGTCGAAGGTTTCCGCATAATCAGCCGCAGAGAGGCGCACCAGCCATGCTCCACGCTCTTTGACCGCCTCCATGCTGGGCAACTGGTCGGTCTTCGCAATGCAGGCCGCCACGATGCGTTTCTCCGACAAGGAGAGGCTGTGTGCGCTCCTGGCCAGTGCATTGCTCATGTTTACTTGCATATCACACAACATTCGCTCTTTGTCGAGCCGCACCATGCGCTGGGCTTTGGCCTGCATTTCGCACCTATTCGGACACTTTTTCCGGTTGCATTCGGACATGCTTCCGGTGATTCGGACATGGAAAAACGGTGTCCTATTGGGACACCCTTCCCGGTTATTGGTACCTCATTTTTAACTGTACCATTATGCTATTGGTACAGTTGTTGTCAAGTGTCCCTTTGTCAGTTAACCGGGAAAAGTGTCCCAATACAACCGGGAAAAGTGTCCCAATCTCTATATAGATAAAACAGAGTAAAACAGTAAACCTAAAACACTCATGGGCTCACGCCCAATTCGTACTGCTCCAGGCCCCCCTGAGGGGGGCATAAAAAGACCCCCCGCCCCTGCCGGGGCCGCGGGCCGCTGCGCATCGCTTACGCGACGCCCATCGTGACACTTTTTCAACTTCCCACAAGAAATTTCCAACCCTTTGGCGTAAGCGGTGTTGCGAACGCGCAAAGTTTCCGCCGCGGGACGGTCGCGCAGACCTTCGGCGGGCTACGGGGTGCCCCTGCGGGGCAGTCCTACCGGACCGGCCCCTACCGCCTCACCCGGCTAACGCCGGGCTACGGGCACCTGCGCGCCGTGGCGCCGGCCGAAACCCCGCGCCCTCTCGGGACGCGGCGGCCGCCTGGGCCGCTGGCCTGCCCGCACCGATGTCTGTCTTGCAGCATTTACATGGGCCATGGGCGTTGCGCTGCCAATGTTTTTAAAAGGTTTTTATATTTTCGATTTTCAAAAATAACCGGCCGGATCGACCCCGCTTTAGCGGGGCTTGATTTGCGAAGCAAATTCGACCGGAGACAAGCGCCGACGGGCGCGCGTCAGGCTAATAAGTTAACTTGATTATTTGAGTTAACAGGTGTGAGCGATTTTGTTTTTTGGTTTGCTTGCGCGAAAAAGATCGTAAAACGCAGAATATTTTGGTATGCGGAACGAGAGTTGAATCTAATGGGGCGATTCATTGTTTTAGACGGGGCGCGATTATTTTAGTTTTGCAGCGATTTCCGGTTTGTTCTGGTGTGCATGAAAAATGGCGACTAGAAAAACTGTGGTATATTATGTTTTCGAATGCCAATTTGAATAAAAATTGGCATTCGAAATAAAGAAATTCGCTTATTTTTAATTGAATTAATTGCGAGTATTAGAAAACATGCTTTGAATTGTATTGGTGTTTGTTTTTGACTGTTTTGCATTCGACTGGAATACTGAATGGCGTATTTTTGAATCACTCGGCGCACTTTTTAAATAAAATTATCGAATAATTTGAATTTTTGATGCACCGGGTAATACTTGCCACCAATTGATTGGTGATTGGATCGATGAGAAGCGATGGCTTGAATAGACGTGACGGATCACGGATTTTTGCGGCGGGCTGATTGGTAAATAATTGGCGGATTCGGTGAAGTCAAAAAACTGCCTAGCTGGTTTGATTAAGCGGCGATGGAATGGAAAACGAATGGTTTGATGCTTTTGTTTTCCAATAGGAATATAGAAATGCGGACTTATCCTGCTTCTGGCGCTGGCTTGGCTGGCGGCATAGAGGGCGCCACGGGGCCGCAGCGGGTCTCCTGGGGGCATCCAGGAGACCCGGGCAGGGTTCCGGACGGGCGGGAAATTAGCAGCCTGGTGTGGCCGGATAATGCCGCTGCGGAGAAAACCGCGAAAAGGGTTCATCCCGGACGAATTGGCTTTCCGACCATTAAAACGGGGCCCGACCGGGTAAAAGGCGGGGTTTTATGCCGACGATTGGCATATACGTGCCAACTATTGGCATAAACTCCGGTTTTGGACCCGGTTTTTGATCCTGGCGCCGGTTCCGGGGTGGCCGGGCCGGGGGCGGCCGATTAGCCGTTTTTTCGAATCCGGGGTGAGGGGTTGATGCCAGCCGGGGTTTGGAAGGCGCTAAGGGCCTTTAAAACGGTTTTCAGGGCGGTTGAATGGGTTGGTGTGGGCTGGCAGGTTTAACGCGGCTGGCGGGGCGCTGCGTGGCCTTGGCGGGTGCCGCGCGCCAGCTGGGGAATAGCCGTGTTGGCGGCTAGGTGTTTGGGAGTGGAAATTTTTATCGTTGGAAAGGTTTGAACCCGGGGCGCGCAGTATTGCGGCGGCATGGATCGGAGAAAGCAGGCGTTGAGCCTGCTTTTGTTGTTTCTGGCGGGTCTGTTGAACGGTTTTTGAGCGGTGGATTGAATGGCTGAGTACTTGGAATAGCTTGGCCAGGGCGGTTTGATTGCTGGCGGATGGTTTGCGCAGCGTTTTGAAGCGATTGAATTGGATTGGAAAGGGGGAATGGAATTCAAATCTAGCCGCGTTTAGTCAGATTGAACGGTTTCCAGTTTATTTACATGGCGGGATGTGGTCTTTGAATGCCTTCAACCTGGTGGCTGGTGCGGTGATGGGCTGGCGCGGTGGTTGGAAATGGCCGTGTGAACGTTGCAATGAATCTCCGGAGGGTTCCCGGGTTATGTTTGCTTGTCGTCAAAATGCCATCGAGGGGTTTGTGCCGAATCACTTTTACTGGTGCGATCGGGAATGGTGATGGTATGATGTTTTCACGGTGATTGATTAGCTCGACTTTCTGCCGAAACTTCGGCAAGAAATGGAAAAAGCGGCAGAGCAAAACAAAAACCGCAGTGCTTCCCGCCCCAAGTCAGTTGAGCAGAAAATCACACCGACCGAAGGCAAGGTAAATGGCGGCGCGGTCTTCAGCCAAACCGGAATAACGGCGGCAAAACGGTGGCGAAACAAGTTGACGGCGAATCCGATAACCCGGCAATCAACTGCGATAACCAGCCCGATGCCCTGAAGCGGAAGATAAAAATGCCAAGCCGGAAGTTTTAAAAAGGCAAAGCAAACAGTGTGCCGGAATTAATTTCCGAAACGCTGGGAAGAAATAGAAAGCAGTCGCTGGCAACATGGAATCGATCCGGAAGAGTTGGAAATAATGTCCGGAAGGGTTCGAAGTTTTTACAATGTTGACAGATTTGAATTCCAATCCTGCCTCACGATGAGAATCTCGCCGCTGTCTTGGCGGACGACTCATTGCCTGTCCTCTTCAATCAAATCAAATATTTAAGCTGAGACATTTTCTGTCTCATCCGGCCTGGGCGTGCTGGCCGACGTTTCGGCATCGTCCAGGCGCGGGCGGTAACGATGCATGAGGGTTGCTGTCTTTGCATTGAAAAAAACGTATTGTTATCAATGAGTTATGTTACGTGCGTCATCAGGCTCGGCTGTGGAAAGTTGTCCACCGCTGAGGTGTCCAGGTGGGGCGACTGGCGGTTTTGCGGCGAAATTTTGGCTTTGTTGGGAAATTTCTGGCTTCTTCTGGCTTCTTCCAACTGGTTTCAGGCGGTTTTGTGGGTTTTCGGGGCCAAAATGAAGTCGAAACGGTGCTGTTTCCACTCGTGGCCGTCGATCAGGCCGTCCTGGTAGAGGCGGTCGTAGCGGTAGAAAAACGGAATGAAGGTGCCTGGCACCTCCCGCCTGCTGTAAATCACTACAGCGCATAGGGCCACTATCGCGACCGTGATGACCAGCTCTGCCATGCTGCCGGTTTTCACTCGGCCGCCGAATAAAGTGATGCGGCGATCGGACCACCAGCCGACTGGGGCGCCGCTGACCGTCAGGGCGTCGCAGAACCAGTGCACCACGTTGCCCAGGGCGAACCACAGCAGCCAGCCTTGCCAGTCCCATAGCAGGGCCGCAAAGGCCGCCAGCAGCAGCCAGGTGCTCAGGGTGTGGGTGGCGCCGCGGTGGCGCACTTTGCGATGGGTGAGGGCCCGCAGGACCCATTCCGACCAGTCGGGGAAGGTGGAGCCGAGGACGGCGGCCGGCACGGCGCCGGGGTTGACTGCCGCGCACAGGCTGGCGGCAATCGCTATGTGACTGATCCAGCGCATTATTTTCCCTCGTGGAAGGTGTCGAGGTAGGCGTCGATGCGGGCCATGTTGGTCTCGTCGCACATGCCGAGCAGGTGCAGCCTGGCCTTGATTTCATCACCTTGCAGGGCCTGGATCCTGGTTTCCAGGGCGGCCACTTGCTCCAGGTAGCGCACTTGCTCGCCGGTTTCTGCCACGCCCATGCGCACCCGCTCCTGGGCGCGCTTCTCCAGCGCCTGCAGCAGGGTCAATTGACGGGTTTGCATGACCCGCTCGGCGTAGGCACTGACCAGGCTGCCGACGGCGTCGGCGATCTTGCCGCGGCGCTCGGCTTCGCGGTTGCGTTCCTTGTCGAGCTCGGAGGCGGAGATCAGGGGAATCCTCGCCACCAGGGCGATATAACGGTCGTCGCGGGTGGTAATCGTGCCTGTGGTGGGGTCTATCGAGCTGTTTTGGGCGGCTTTTTTGTTCGCGAAGCGGCCTTCGACGTGTAATTCGCCCCGAAACCATGACTTTTCTGGCCAGCAAGCCACGGTGAGCTCAAATAAGTGCCGGAAATCGGGGATTTCGGGGCGTTTTAACGGGTTGGACGGCGGTTTGTAACTGCGCTCGATACCATCAAACAACGGCACCGTCAGCGGCGGCTTCTCCAGGTCGGTACCGGCACCGGGCGCGCCAGCCAGCAGGAGCAGCAGGGCCAGCATGGCGGCCTTAGGTCTGGCGCGCGGCACGGCTGCCCCGGCCCAGGAACTTCATGCCGCCCAGGATGGCCGCCAGCTGCCAGGCGCCGGCGCCCATCGCGGCCAGGATCAAGAGCCACAGGAACACGGCGGTGGCGTCGTAGGCGGCGTCGGATTTCAGGGTTTCGATCACGGGGTCGCGCTGCAGGAGCGTCATGCGCAGGTTGATCGGGATGCGGCTTTCCTGACTGGCGCCGGTGACCAGGCGGCCGGCTACCAGGGCCAGTCTCTGGGCGATGTCGAGCTTGCGGCCGGCCAGGTGGTGGGCGTCGTCCAGCAGCAGCACGGCGTGGTGCGCTTGGGCCCAGCGGATCAGCCATTCGGCGCGCTCCCAGCACTTGGCCTTGCTCCAGGGCTGGCCGCTGGTGGCTTCCATGTAGGTTTTGATGCGCGGGTCGGACGTCCAGGCGCCGATCGGATCCACCGCGCGCAGCAGCAGGGCGGGCTTATCGCGCCAGATGGCGGGGGCCTGGCTGTGCAGGCGCTGCAGCCAGCGGGTTTTGCCGGCGGCGTTGGCGCCCAGGATCATCCAGTCGCGTTTCGTCGGTAGCCAGTGTTCGTCGAGCACCTGGCCGTATTTGCGGGTCTTGGTGCGCACGATCGGGACGCAGGCGCGCAGCTGGTCGAAGTGGCGGCCGCGGCGCAGGATCAGCATTTTCATGGGAACTCTCCCCCGGGCCGGCGGCCCTGCTGGGATTGTCCTGCCGGCGGCGCAGTTCAATGTTGAGAAAAATGAAATTTCGCCGAAGGCGGCTGAGGGTGTTACGGGCGCGACTGGGGAAGCGGGCAATCGGGCTCAAGGGGCGTCCGGGTTTTAGGGACGGTTTTGATGCGTTGGCGAACTCAGCGGTTTATCGGAATTCTGTATACATTGTCCGGACATTGTCGGGACAATGTATGGACGTTTTATACGGAAAACCGATACTATCGATGAAACGACCTCGACAAGGATGCAGGGATGGCAGGCAAGATCATTACGGTGGGTTCCACCAAGGGCGGCGTGGGCAAGACCACGTTGGCGCTGAATATTGCGATTGCCCGGGCGCTGGCCGGGCATGACGTGTGGCTGATCGATGCGGACCGGCAGGCGACGGCGTCGACGGCGCTGGCCATTCGTGGTGAGGCGGACCGGTTGCCGGCGATTGCGACCGCGCATTACGCGGATGGCGGCCAGCTGCGCAGCCAGCTGCTGCACCAGCGAAGCAAGTTTGAGGACATCGTCATCGATGCCGGGGGGCGGGACAGTACGGCGCTGCGGGCGGCGCTGGCGTTATCCGACCTGGTGCTGGTGCCGTTCCAGCCGCGCTCGCTGGACGTGTGGGCGGTGGCCGATATTGCCGCGCTGATCGAGGAGACGCGCGCCATGCGGGACGGGCTGCAGGCGCTGGCGGTGCTCAACATGGCCGATATCGCCGGCAGCGACAACGCGGATGCGGCGGCCTCGCTGGAGGATTACCCGTCGCTGCAATACCTCGATACGCCGATTCGGCGCCGTAAGAGCATTGCCAATGCGGCGGGGAGCGGGATGTCGGTGCTGGAGCTGATGCCGCGTGATGAGAAGGCCATTGCTGAGCTGAACGCGCTGATGGCGGCGATTTACTGAGGGGCATCATGGCGATTACCAAGAAACCTTCCCTGGGCAAGCCGGCATTTATCGAACAGCCCAAGGCTGGCCCTGCACTGGCCAAGCTGCCGCTGGCGGAGCAAATGGAGGCGGCGTTGCAGAAGTTCATCGCGGCGGCGCCGGACGGGACGTCAGTGAAACCGGCCGCGCCGGTGGCCGACAGCGTCAAGCTGTCGCTGCGGATCCGCACCGAGGAGCTGGCGGCGGTCGACCAGGCGGCCAAGGCGCAGGGGCTGACCCGGTCGGCCTTCATCAAGCGCGCGGTCATGTTGCAGCGGGACACGGCACTGGCGGCGCCTCGGGCGCGCGCCGGGGACACGCCTGCTGCGGCCGGCGACGCCGGCCAGCGGTTGCGGCAGCAGCTGGCGGAGACGCTGACGGCGCATCTGCAGCGGCTGCAGCTGAGCCAGGCTGAGGCGGCGGCGTTGTGCGGCGTGTCGCAGCCGCGGATTTCCGAGCTGCTGCGAGGCGTGCCGATCGGGCTGGAGGCGCTGGTCAATATGGCGGCGGCGGCTGGCTTGGCGGTGGATTTGCGGGTGTTGGCGGAAGTATGATTTATCGGTTTTATGTATAAATTGTCCGGTCATTGTGCGGACAATGTATGGCGATTTTATCGTTATTTCGATACTCCAGCGCTCTGGCGCTGCCAGAGCGATAAGGTTTTTCCAGGCCCCGCGTGAGGCGGGGCAAGGGAATTACGCTGCCGCGCGCCCGTCGCGCTTGGCCCGCCGCCGTCCGGCGGCAAAGTGAGCGATCAGCCGGCTGCGCCGGATGCCAGCACCAGGGGAAAACGGCACGCTTGAATCATAGCCAGAGGGAGGGTGGTTCGCGCCCGTCGCGCTCACCCCGCTGGCGGAGCCAGCAGTCAGCGCTGCGCGTGGATGCTACGTAACCGCAACACCGCCCGCGGAGAGGGCACCTGTCGCGCGCTCCTGCGTCGCTTGCTGCCGCGCTCTGCCGTCAGTCAGCGGGGGGAGGAAAAGCAACTTCAACCCCAGTGGCGCCCTGGCGGGCGCTACTTTGCGCCGGCGGCCGCGGGTGTTCTGTGCGGTATGAGGGCTACGCTTGGGCCTGCTGTGCGGGTGGGGAGTTGTGGTGGTGGTTCTTCCTGCGAAGATGCCTTATTTTGCTCGCCCCGGCGTGACGTTACGGCCGGGTTCGTCGTCCCCGGGCCGGGTCCGCGCTCTGCGTGCTGAAGCATCGAGCCTCGCTCGCGAGTCTCGACCCTACGGGCTTGATCGCTCTCGGCCCTCCGATTGATGACTGTGGGAAACAAGCCCGCACCCCTTAAAGTGCTCCCGGGCAGAGCCCGTCCGAAAGGCAACAGCGCAGCGGGATGCTGGGACGCTGTAGTCAGGGGCACAACCCGCTGCGAGGGATACGCCCGCTCGCGCCCGTCGCGCTCGCTCTGCCGCCGTCCAGCGGCCAGCATGAGAGAAGTGTTGACTCCGCTGCGCTCCGCAAAGCAACCACCAGGGGAAAACGGCACGCTTGAATCATAGCCAGAAGTACGGCCCGCGCGCCCGTCGCGCTTGGGGCCGCGCTTCGCCGGTAGTCACAAGGTGCAGAGGGAAAGTAGGGCGGCTACGCCGCCCTACTAAGCATTTGGGCGAGGGGCAGGCTCTGCAGGTAGGCCAGGAATAGCCTCTGCTTCGTACGAGGCCCTAAGTTCTGCGTCTAGTTGTCTATAGCCCGGTGTCAATCCGACGATTGCATACCGTTGGCTTTGATCATTTGCACCATAAACATCATGGCGAAAGTCTCGTCTGTGCGTAACTGTCGCTAGTTGTTGCCCATCCAAAAAGCCCCAAGCCTTTCGAATGTCTTCCCGTCTAATCCCGGTCCACCGCGTGATCCCGTCAAAACTGATGGCTGTAGTTTCCGTTCTTCCCGACCTAAGTGCCAATAAGACAACATAAAGTTTGAGAGCATTGAGCCCCAAAGCATTCGTTGGCAAATTCTTAAAGCGGGCTACTGGATCACCGTTCTTCTCCAAGAACGTTTGTGGAAGTTTGCACCACCCACCATCCTCGCGGACATGGAGCAACTCATATTGGTTGGCTCGACCAACCTTGGTCACAGAGATGGCATTCCAGTTCTCCAGTAACAGGATTGCTTTTCCGAGTGTTGCCCGCGCACATCCTGTGATCTTTTGCAAATCATCCCACGTCACCGCTACCTTCTTTGGTCTCTCCGCGCCTTTTACGAATACAACTTTCTTGTTTTCTTCGTTCAGTCGGACGGCCAGAGTCATAAGCACTAACAGCGCCGCAATCCCAGCTGCTCGATGATCTCGCCAGTGCAATTCGGCCAGAGGGTAGCGCTGCAGGTCTTTGCCGGGGACCGGGACTGGCTTAAGCCACGAAATTGGGAACATTGCGAAAGCCATTACTTTGTCACCACTGTGAGTACGACATAGAGAGCGAAGAAAGTTACAACCATGGCGCTAACGGATACAACCGTTGCCAATGCTGGCAAGTTGTTTTGCATGGAAGTTATAACTTTGCACAGGTGTTTAACAACATTAAGCATTTGTACCTCCAATGAAAATTGAAGATCAAATTTCGCATCTTTGCCTAGTCCAGTCTAGAAAGAGTGCCGCTGAGTATCATTAAAAATTTTCTATATTTACATTTAAAATCAATAAGTTACTGTAATTTAAAACAGTTCTTAATTAGTTCATTAGGGGCTGGAAAAAGGTCAAATTTTCCTGGCTTTCCCCTAAGAACAGGCCCAATCAGTTCAATAGGAAAAGTGATTATAATTCAATGTTTCCATTAGTTAATAATTCAGAAGGGCAGGCTCACGTACCTCAGTAGTATCTGTAGCAGAGCCAGTAGGCATTTTCGCGTCCGCGAAAATGCCTACTTTCGCGCGTGAAAGTTGCTGTGCAGTTCAATCGACCACTTGTGTTCAACAATTCTTTGATATTTATCTGAACGTTATGTGTTCAAATAAAGTCCAATACTGAACACATTGGAGGATAGGACATGGCTCTGTTCGCCTATTTGCGCGTGTCGACCGACATGCAGGACGTGAACACGCAGAAGCTCGGAGTGCTGGAGTACTGCGCGAATCGGAAGCTGGGCGTGCCGGAAGTGGTGGAGGACACCGTCAGCAGCAAGGTCGACTGGCGGCAGCGTGAGATTGGGACCTTGCTGGGCAGCTGCGTGGCCGGCGATGTGGTGGTGGTGAGCGAAGTGTCACGCCTGGCACGCTCCACTCTGCAGGTGCTGGAGATCATGCAGGCGGCGGCGCAGGCCCAGGTGGCGATCCACGTGGTGAAAAGTGCCATGGTGATGGATGGCTCGCTGCAGTCGAAGATCTACGCCACCATCTTTGGCCTGGCGGCAGAGATTGAGCGGGATTTCATCGTGCAGCGGACCAAGGAGGGGCTGGCCAGGGTGCGCGCCGAGGGCGTGGTGCTGGGGCGGCCGCCTGGTGAGGCGAAAACCCTGGCGCTCGATGCGCACGCCAAGAAGATCGACCACTACCTGGAACTCAAGCTCAACAAGCGGGCCATGGCCAAGCTGCTCGATGTGTCGCCGAATACGCTGTACCAGTGGCTCAGGCGGCGCCGGCCGGAGGTGCTGGAGTGACACGACCTACAGCAGGGAGAGTGAGCGATAGGTAGGGATCGTCAGTCCTCTAGCGAGCGGACAGCCTGGCGTTGCTCTTGCTTCCTTGGTTTGGCTGCGGCGTAGGGCTATGCGAAGGGTCTTCAAAATGGGGAGGTAGTGGCGGTAGTTCCGCTCATCCGTCTGATATTCCGATTCAAGACCCTCCAGAATATGATCCAGCGCGCCGCTGCGGTCGGCAAAGCTGGGAGAGCGGCGATACCAGGCGCGCTCTTCCAGCTTGGTATAGAACCAGTTGACCTCTTCCATGATGGCTTGGGCTTCCCGCTCCATGTCGTCTATGAAGTGGTACCAAACGCCTGCCCAGCGGCCAGATGGAAGCTGCACCAGGAGCCAAGGGCCGTACTCTGCTTTAACGCATCTCTTCAACTTCGATGTGTAAGTTGTCATTTCATTACTTCTACTACGGTCCTGCTAACCGTCAATTTCTCATAATTCGTGGTGTGCACGAGGGCTCAACCGGAACGCTCTCGTCTTAAAACGCTTCGTTCGGCCCATCCAGGCGCTGTTGTCCGTTGGCTTCCAGCTTGTTGCGGTACGCCTGATCCTCTGCCACCTCTGAATCCGACTGCTCCCCATCCTTGCTCTTGATCTTGAACGCAAAGTGGCTGATGGCCTTGCCAGTCTTTTTGGTCTTGTAGCTGACAGTCAGGTCACTGTGCTCGTTGATCTGGTCGACGGAGGGTGCGATGACACGGTTGATGAAGTTGGCGGTCAGCTTGTATTCGGTCGGAGCCAGTTGGAACATTGTCCTCAGCTCTACCAAGCTCAGCTCGCGCTTCCCTGCCGCCCGGTACTGCACCAGCAGTTCGTATAACCTCACGGCATGCGCGCTTGACATATTGCCAATTTTGTCGAGCCGGTAGCGTGTGAATTCGGGTTCTAGGCGCGTGATGTACTGAATGATGATGGGTGCAAAGATGAACTGGAGCCGCCCCGTACCATCGAGATAGCTGGCAGTGCTGATCCAGCGCGTCTTGGTTACGCGGGATTCGCCCGTATCCGGCGCCGTGTCGTAGAGGGTCACAAAACGGTCGAAAAGCGCGTCCAGCGACTCCTTTAGTTGCCGATAGACATTTGTTTTGTCGATGTTTGGGAACTGGGCCGCAAACGCTTCTGCCGTAATGGTGATCGGCTCATCCGAAGAAAAGCCTTTCTGCTCTTCTCTGCAGCGACTGATCGCATACAGGATGATGCGTTGTTCGTTCAGGCCAAGGCGGTAGCTGGCCTCAATCAAGCGGTTGGACTTAGCAACCATCTCAGTTTTCTTGGGCATCACAACTATTCCATATTTTAAGTGTGTCACACTATACCCCATTTATCCGAAAAGTAAACATGTAATAGATGACCGTAAAAATGTAATAGTTAGACCGTAAAAATGTAATAGTTGACCGTAAAAATGTAATAGTTAGACCCCGCAAACCCGCATGGATACTAGCTTTGCGGCCTCCGAAAAGGTTTTAAAAGCCTAAAAAGCCCTCGCCGCTTCCGCGAGCTCGGAATTCTCCAGGCCCCCAAGGGGGCGAAAAAAAGGCCCCCACCCCTGCTGGGGCCGCAGGCCGCTGCGCATCGCTTACGCGACGCCCATCGTGACACTTTTTCAACTTCCTACGAGAAATTTCCTACAACCCGCGAAAACGGTGTTGCGAATGCGCAAAGTTTCCGCCGCGGAACGGTCGCGCAGACCTTCGGCGGGCTACGGGGTGCCCCTGCGGGGCAGTCCTACCGGACCGGCCCCTACCGCCTCACCCGGCTA
>DATGYF010000554.1:0-2038 GCA_035298145.1 Terriglobales bacterium
ATGGTCACGAAAAATATTGACGATTGCGTCGCAGTCGGACACGACGTAGCCCTGGAACTTCCACTTGTTTCGCAGTTGGTTTTGCAGCAGGAACTCGTTTACGCACGCGGGCTGCCCGTTGATGCTGTTATAAGCGCACATCACCGAAGCGGCCTTGGCTTCGGTCACGGTTGCGCGAAATGCCGGCAGATACGTGTCCAGTTGGTCATGCTTGCTGACCATCACATCCGCGTGGTGACGCGTGCTTTCTGGACCGCTGTGGACCGCGTAATGTTTCGGCGTCGAAATGACGCGATAGTATTTCGGATCGTCGCCCTGCATGCCCGTAACGAACGCCACCCCCATTCGGGCCGTCAGGAATGGGTCTTCCCCGTAGGTTTCCTGGCCACGTCCCCAGCGGGGATCGCGAAAGATGTTGATGTTTGGGGCCCAGAAGTCGAGACCCTGAAAGATGTCGCTGTGGCCGTCCTTCATCCCCTCCACGTACTTGATTCGTCCCTCAACGCTGGTCGCAACCGCCATCCGGTGAATGACATCCGTATCGAACGTCGCGGCCAACCCGACCGGCTCCGGGAATGTGGTGATACCGCCGTTGTTCGCTACGCCATGCAGCGCCTCGCTCCACCAGTCGTAGTCCGGCACATTCAGCCGCGGAATGGCACGCGACTGGTTCACCAGTTGCGAAACCTTCTCTTCCACCGTCATGCGGTGGACCAGATCGGCGGCGCGCTGCTCGGCCGGCAACGAAGTATTCAAATATGCGGGCTTTTCGGAATTCTGGGCGTTCAGACCATTGAGGGCGAACATCGGCACAAAGAGGACGAGTACACGGAAGTTAAAAGGACGCATGGAATCTCCGGTTCGAATCGAGTTTAGTGTAATCGTTTACTTGCTATGCATCTACTTTGGAAATTACGGTACTGTTCGCCGTCTCCGATGACCGACTGACTCCAGAGCCGAACTTCTTTGCTGTCTGGGCGTACGCTGTGTACGTTCCGCCAGGTCTCTCCTCCTTCCGTCACGCATGCGACATCTCAATAGTTGACACAAGTTGTTCCTCATGTGAAATTTGAGGCCGTCGCTGGCGCCAGACCCGATTTACCAAGGGGACTTACTTCGGGCATTGTGCCGAACGGACGAGCGCGAACGTTTTCGCCTGCGCGTTGAATTCTTGCGGGTCTCTAGCATGTGCCGCGCTGTCCCGATTCAGTTCGGGCGTGGATTTCATAGGCGCGGTATACTTTCGGGCGCAAGTTCTCTCGCCTTCGAGTTGGCTTCCGGAGGAGTGATGTTTCCCAAAATTAAAGCAGCAGGTCCTGCGGCGTGCGCCATTGTTCTCGGCTCAGCTGTTCTTCTAGGTCAAGTTCCGCAAGTTCAAAAGGCACCGGGGCCTGGAGTCTCTTCGCCTGCAGATACGGGGACGAGCGCTGCCGATGGTTGTGTTGAATGCGAACTGCCGATCATCCTGCGACAGACTGTAGAAGCGGGAAAAACCGCCGTGGGAACAAAGGTGGAAGCGCGGCTGGTGATGGCCACATTGATAAACGGCGCAGTGCTTCCGCGGAGCGCGGTGATATCGGGCGAGGTAACCGAGTCGGTGGCGAAATCAAACAATTCGCCGTCGCGGCTTGCGATTCGGATGGATTCGGCGCAATGGAAAAATGGCGAGGCGAAATTCAAGTTGTATTTGACAGCGTGGTATTATCCGCCGGCGGCGCCGATGGCGCCTCCGGACCTCTCCTATGGACCGCCGGGCGACAGAAGGAATTGGGGCGGAGTCGATCCCACCGTCGATACCACCGATCCACCGAATCCATCTCAGCGGTTGTCGACCCAGCAGGACAATGGTGTGAACGCGGGTGCGCCCGGATCGATCATCTCGAGCAAACGGGTTCTGATGAAGAATATGAAGTCAGTGAGCGGCGCCGACGGCTCGGTTGTTCTTGTTTCTTCGCGCTCAAACATCAAACTCAACAAGGTGACAACGTATGTCCTCGCAATTAATGAATTGCTTCCTGTTAAGTAGTTGGCCGACGAC
>DATGYF010000555.1:0-8220 GCA_035298145.1 Terriglobales bacterium
GTGGTCGAACGCGGGGAACCTGGGCGGGAGGCATCGCACGCGGCCGCCGGCATGCTTGCCGACTTCCCTCTTGAGACTCCGCCCCCGCTTCAAACTCTGGCCACCGCCAGCGCGCGGATGTATCCCGAGTTCGTGCATGAATTGCAGGACGAATCTGGTATGAACGTTGACCTGCGCGATGAGGGCACAATTTTTTTCGTCACACCGGATCAACTCCGGGAACGGCCCAGCCTGCTGACGGACTGTCCACTTCGCTCACCGTTATCCGAACTTGAGCCCGCGCTCGGTGAGGTAAACATGGCGGCCATTCATCTGAAGGAACGCAGCGTCGATCCGCGCGCACTCGCTACAGCGGCGCTGAAAGCCGCCCGCCATCGCGGAGTAGACATTGCTTCCGGGACGGCCGTCACCGAAGTGTTTCTGGCCAACGGGAACGTAAGCGGAGTGGTTACAGGCAGGACCAGTTATTCCGCCGCCGTGGTCGTGAACTGTGCCGGCGCATGGGCCGGACAGTTGCCGCCGCTGCAATTTCCCGCTCGCCCGGTCAAGGGGCAGATGCTGTCGCTGGTAGGGGCATCGCGCGACTTTGTGCGTCACGTCATTCGCGCTCCCGAAATCTATCTGGTGCCGCGCAGCGACGGCCGCATCCTGGTGGGCGCGACCGTCGAAGAGGCGGGATACGACAAGCGCACCGACGCCGCTACCATCCAGCGCATGCAGCAGGCGGCGATCCGCCTGGTCCCCGCCCTGGCGCAGGCGCGCATGCTGGAAGCCTGGGCAGGATTGCGCCCGGGCTCTCCAGATAACCTGCCCATTCTCGGGGCCACGCAAATACCGGGTTACTTCGCCGCCACCGGTCACTTTCGCGATGGCATCCTGCTCGCTCCCGTTACCGCCGGATTGATGGCGCAGATCGTCACCGGCGGTCAATCTGAATATGATCTTTCGCCTTTTTCTCCGGCACGTTTCCAGAGCTGATGAGCACCGCCCTACCCATCACGGCAGATGAAATCAGAGACCACTATGACTCTCTCGCCTTCATCTATCGCACCTTTTGGGGCGACCACATCCATCACGGACTATTTCTGGATAAAGATTTAACGCCCGCGGATGCACAGGTCCGCATGCTCGAGTACTGCATAAACCTGCTCGCCCTATCTCCCGGCGCCCGCATCCTCGATGTTGGTTGCGGCCACGGGGGCACTCTCATCCACCTGGCGCGATCGCTGTCATGCCCGGGAGTCGGCCTTACTCTCAGTCCCAAACAGGCCAGGCTGGCACGCGAGCATGCGGCCAGGGCCGGAGTCGAAAGTCTCCTGAAGTTTGAAGTCGGCAACGCCGACTCGTTCCACTTCCCTGCCTCGGCATTCGATCTGGTGTGGACCATGGAATCTTCCGAACACTTTGCCGACAAGAAACGCTACTTTGCGAATGTGGCAGGCGCGCTGCGGCCCGGCGGCCAACTGCTGGTGGCGGCGTGGACGGGCTCCATGGATCGTTCCCGGGTCCGCGAGGTAGCGCGGGCGTTTCTGTGCCCGGAATTGTGGACGGCGGACCAATACCAGTCCGCGATTGAGGGTGCAGGAATGCTCGCGCAGCATCGGGAAGACCTCACCGCAGGAATTGTACGCACCTGGGAGATCTGCCAGGAGCGCGCCCGCGCCGCCGCCATCGCCGTCAGACTATTGCCCCGGGCGGCGCGGGAATTCGTGGAAGGCATTGACATCATTCTCGATGCCTACCGCTCCGGCGATCTGACCTATACATTGCTGATCGGGGCGAACGGCCGTCGGTAGCGCCGGCATTTTGCCGGCTGTCCTGAGGGCATCCTGCCCTCAGATTTGTGCCGCTGCCATGATGAGAAAGCTTCAGGTCCGTCGTGCTCAAATAGCATGATTAGGACAGTAACAGTCGCCGTCTTCGGGGCTGCGAAAGAGTGCTTCGCCGGTGCGGGCGAGACGCCCCCACGACAGCCGGCGGGACGCCGGCGCTACACCGGATCGTAGTCGATGCGTCTAGCCGCGGAGCGGCGCAAGAATGCAACCCGGGGCGCAAGCCCCGTGTTGACAACGCGAAAGACCAAGCCCTGAAAGGGCGAAAGAGACCACTCCGACCCTCTCCCACATTCCCCCGCGCGTCCTCAGTTATACTTAGGACGTTTTTCCTTCAGAAAGGCACTCCCCATGGCCTCTCCCGCAGTCGATTACGCCCGTGGCAATCAGAAGCGTTTTCTCAACGAACTGAAAGACCTGCTGCGCATCCCCAGCATCAGCACGCTTCATGAGCACAAGTTCGACGTACAGAAGGCGGCTGAATTTGTGGCGGCCGAACTTCGGCGCATCGGCCTGGAGCACGTCGAAGCCATTCCCACCAAGGGCCATCCGCTGGTCTATGCCGACTGGCTCCACGCTCCCGGCAAACCCACGGTGTTGTGCTACGCACATTACGACGTGCAGCCGCCGGACCCGCTCGACGAGTGGGTTTCCCCGCCCTTCGAGCCCACCGAGCGCAACAACAACATCTACGCTCGCGGCGCCGTCGATGACAAAGGCCAGCTATGGATGGAAGTAAAAGCCATCGAGGCCCTGATGAAGGGCCACAACGGAAGCCTGCCTTTGAATGTGAAGTTCATCATCGAAGGCGAAGAAGAAGTTGGCGGCGAATCCATCGCAGCCTATGTGCGCAAGGAAAAGACCAAGCTGAAGGCTGATTTCGCTCTGGTCTGCGACACTGAACTTTTTGCGCCCGACCTCCCAACTCTTTGCGTGGGACTGCGCGGCCTGGTCTATACCGAGATCGAAGCCGTGGGTGCGAAGACGGACCTGCACTCCGGCATGTATGGCGGCGCCGCCCCCAATCCTTTTTTTGGCCTCATCGAAATCATCAGCAAACTGAAAGATGCCAAAGGCAAAGTCCTGATCCCGGGCTTCTACAAGAATGTGAAAGCGCCCAGCAAAGAGGAACTGAAGGCATGGAAGCGTCTGCCTTTCAACGTCGAGCATTACCGCAAGACGGAAGTCGGTTCGACGCTGCTCACAGGCGAGCCGGGTTATTCAGTTCTGTATCGCACCTGGGCACGGCCCACCCTCGAAGTGCACGGCATGCCGGGAGGATTTGTCGCTCCGGGCGCGAAGACCGTGATTCCAGCCAGGGCCTCGGCCAAGGTTTCCATGCGTCTGGTTCCCAACCAGGATCCGGACGACATTCTCAAGCGCTACAAGAACTACGTGAAGAAGCTCACGCCCAAGGGCATTCAGACCAGCATCAAAGTGTGGAGCAAGGGTCCAGCGTGCGTGGTGGGCACCGACAACAAATACATCAAAGCCGCCACCGAAGCCATGCACGACGTCTTCAAAAAAGAAACTGTCTTCATCCGCTCCGGCGGTTCGATCCCCATTGTCACCGATTTCCAGGATGTGCTGAAGATTCCGTCGGTGATGATGGGCTTCGGCCTGCCCGACGACAACCTGCACGCGCCCAACGAGAAATTTCACATTCCGAACTTCTATCGCGGGATTGAATCGATCTGCCTTTTCTTCGAAAAACTGGGCGAATAGGTTGCGTAACTGCGCTCGCCCGCCCGGACGAGGCGTCCGGGCCAACGTGTTTCATGCTGAGATGGCGCTGGGAAAGCGGGTTTGAAAATCGAGCAGCCCAACCCATTCCGGCGTGATCGAAATCCGCACCATGGTTGTGACGCGGGTCCGAAGCTGGGCCATCCAGGCCTCTCTCACGGCGGGCTCGAAGTAGCGTTCTGCGCATGCCACATACTCCGGCACAATCCCATCCACGGTTTCCAGGCGCGCGCTGCCGCGTATGAGGAGCACCTTGTGAGGGAAATCGTTGTCGTCGATGGTCAGGGACACTTTCGGATTCCTGGCCAGGGCCTTCAGCTTCGGAGCCCTGGGCGGCGTTCCCATGACAATCTCGCGTCCGTTCCAGTGAAACCAGATGGGAACCACCCTGGGCGTGCCGTCGGTCCAGACGTAGGCCAGGCGAGCCGGAATCTTCGAGTGTAAAAGTTCCTGCGCCGCCGGGTGCTGCAGGAGCGAGAGGTCTCCCTGTTTGACGGTCATGAGCTGCTCCTTGCCGCCCGATGGCAGTGCGGTGCTCGGGCTTGCATTTCGGGCAGGGGGATTCTGAGCCTATTGATAGACAAGGTCAAGTCCTGCCGTCGCTGAATGCGAGGACCATTCTTTGCGTACTTTTGCGAGTCTCTGGCAGTTGAGCCCTGCCGCTCGGGCGTGATCACGTCATTGTCTTTGCGCTCCGCTTGGGTGTAGGCTGATTGTGCTCTCGCGCTTCTCCCCTCCTTCGTCCTTCCCGGCTGAATTAACGTCCCGATGCTGCATTATGTGTTCAATCTGACGTGGTTGCTCCTAGGGCCATACCAGATATAGTGTTTTGGTGCTTGACCCCGGTACGATTTCGCCGTTACAGTAGCTCTAATTTGTGCCTCGCCGACTCCAGCCTGGGCGGCGCTCACCAGAGCGATGTATTGGAGGAATCCAATTAATCAACCCGGCTGATGATGCTCATATGGTTCCTGCGTTCGTCCGGAAAGTGGTAATGAGAGCGCACGCGGGCGAGGGCGCCCGCGCCACACAGAACACACATAACCTCGGCAGCCCTAAGGAGTAGAAGTTGCTCAAACTCAAGAGACTCCAGATTCTCGGATTCAAATCGTTCTGCGACCGCACCGAACTTAAGTTTCACGGGGACGGCGTGGCCGCCATCATTGGCCCTAACGGTTGCGGCAAGTCCAACATCGCCGATGCCATCTCGTGGGTGCTGGGCGAGCAGTCGGCCAAGACCCTGCGCGGTTCGCGCATGGAGGACGTTATCTTTGCCGGCACTCGCGATCGCAAGCCGACCGGGATGGCCGAGGTGTCGCTCACGCTGATTGATCCCGAGGTGTACGACGGGGCCGATGCGAACGAACCCACCGAGGTCGAAATCCAGGACGAGATGCCGCGACCCGTGGAAGACTGGGACGAAGCCGAAGTTCGCGCCGAAGCCGCGGAAGAAACCGAGCGTCTGACGGAAGAGGCTCGTCCGGGGAAAGTGGAGGAGATTGAGGGCGCCGTGACGACCGCGCCGAATGGAGAGACGGGCGTCGCGCCCGTCCAACCGGGCGAGGACGCACGGCCCTCCATGGAGGTGACCGGCCCCCAGGTGGTGCTGAAAATTCGCCGCCGACAGTTCAAGCAACAGTTTAAGGCCGGGGAGATCGTGGTCAACCGGCGCCTGTTTCGCAGCGGCGAAAGCGAATACCTGCTGAACGGAAAATTGTGCCGCCTGCGCGACATCCAGGAACTCTTCATGGGAACCGGACTGGGTCCGGAATCCTATGCCCTGATCGAACAGGGACGCATCGGGCAGATCCTGAGTAGCCGTCCCACCGATCGCCGGGCCATCATCGAAGAAGCTGCCGGTATTACCAAGTTCAAGACCAAGAAGCGCCTTGCCGAAGCGCGTCTCGAAGATGCCAAGCAAAACCTCGCCCGCGTGAATGACATTTTCGAGGAAGTCACGCGGCAGATGAATTCGCTCAAGCGCCAGGCTTCCAAGGCCGAGCGTTACGCCAAGTTGCGCGAGGAGATGCGGGCCAAATTGCGCCTGGTGCTGGCCAGCAAGTTCGCTCACCTCGAGCAGGAGAGCGCTGCGCTCGACGCGCAAATCCATTCGATCTCGGAAGAGATGCGCCAGCAGTCCGAAACCGTCCAGCACGCCGAGTCCGAGCATGCGGAACGCACCCAGCGGGGTTACGCCATCGAGTCCGAAGTGCGCGAGAACCGCGAGCGACTGAGCCAGCTCAAACTGGAATCGGACCGCGCTCTCGCGCAGCGGCGTCACAACGAGGAGCGCTGCGCGGAACTGGTGGAGCGCGCGGCGGCATCCGAAGCCGAACTGGCACAGGCCCAGCAGCGGCTGGCGGCGCTGGCGGCGGAACGCGACGCCAATCGTCAGATTCTGGAGTCGGCTGCCGGCGATCTGGCTGCCGCCCAACAGGAGTTGGCCCAGAGCCAGCTGGAGTCCGGCGCCACAGCCCAGGCCTTGGCTGACCTGGAGCGTCAGCAGGAACAATCGCGGCTCGCGATCGTGGAGGCGGTTGCGGCCGCGTCCGCTCTGCGCAATCAGCAAACCCAGGTGGAAGAGCGCCTGGCCGGAGTCGATCGCGAAGCGCAGCGGCTGCAATCTGAAATGGCCTCGGCCCATTCTCAGATGGAAGCCTTTGGAGGGCAGCGCGGCCAGTTGGGACTGGAGTTTGAAAGCGTGTCGCAGCGTGTCTCCGGGTTGACCGAGGAACTTCGCCAGACGCGGCAGGCGCTTGATTCCCGCCGCCACGAAGAGTCTGAAGCCAAGAACCACCTGGACAGCCTGCGCGCCGAGTACGCCTCCGCCATCGGAAAAAAGGGTTCGCTCGAAGCGGTGATTGCCGAACACGGATACTCCACCGAGTCTGTGCGCCGTCTTTTTCAATCCGGAGTAATGCAGGGCGGTATGGCTCCAGCGGGTGTGCTGGCCGATTTCCTTGAAGTGGAAACGCGCTACGAAGGCGTGGTCGAGGACTTCCTGCGCGACGAACTGAATTACATCGTGGTCAAATCATGGGACGCCGCGGACGAAGGCTTGCGCCTGCTCCGCACCGACGTGGATGGCCGCGCCACCTTCCTGGTGCATCCCGAGGATTCACAAGCCAAATTCTCTTTTGCGATTGACGAAAACGCTCACCAGGTGCAGCCCGAGCGGCCGATCGTTCCGCTGAAAAATGCCATACGCGTGCTCAATGGCTTTGGGCGATCGCTGGAAGTTATTCTGCCCAAACTGCGCGACGGCTACATTGTTCCCGACCCCGCCTTTGCCCGCGAGCTGGCTCTCGAAAATCCCGATGCCTTCTTTCTTTCGCAGTCAGGCGAATGCTTCCACAACGTGACCGTCACGGGCGGCAAGCAGCGCGCGGAGGGCCCGCTCTCCATGAAGCGCGAACTGCGCGATGTGCTGCGCCAGCTTGGAGAACTTGAACAAGGCCTGCGCCATGAAGAAATGCGCGTGCTCACTCTGGGCCGCGAAATCAAGGAGCTTACTTCCCTGCTGGACCGGCTCGAAAACGAAAAGCGCGAGGCGGAAAAGCAGGCCATGACGTCCGGCCACTTGCTGCAGCAACTGGAATCCGAGTTCACGCGGGCCGGCGAACGCCTGCAGACCTCGCAGCAGGAGTTGCACCGGCTGGAGGCCGAGCGCACGGAAAAAGGATCGCTGCTCGATGAACTGCGGATGCAGATTGCCGCAGCCGAGCAACAGCGGGTCGAGCGAGAGCATTTCGCGGCCGCGGGACAGGAGCAACTCTCCAGCCTGCGCGAGCGCCGCGATCAAGCCGCGCAAGATGCGTCGCAGCGACTGGCCCGGGTGGCTACGCTCGAAGAGCGGCATCGTAGCGCCACCGCCGGCCTGGAGCGAATCGAATTGCTGGTTACTGAAATGATCGAGCGGGTGGTCGCGCTGCGCCTGCAAATCGAATCCTCGGCCGCGGAGAAACTGCGGCGCGAGACCGAGAACCAGGAGATCGCCGTCCGCCTGGTGGACTTCGATGCCGAGCGCAACGCCTGTGAAACCCGCGACAGCCTGCTGCAGGTCGAGTCGGAACAAGTCCGTGCCCGCCTGTCGGAGATTGACCAGGCCCTGCACCAGGCCCGCGAGTTGCTCGACCAGTTGCGCGACCGCCGCGCTGACCTTTCCGCGGCTGCGGCCAGGCTGCAGTCTGACGGGCAGTACATGGCGGAAACTTGCTTGAACGAACTAGGTGTCCAGCGCGACGAACTGATGGCGGACATCACCATTTGCATCGTTCGCGATGAACAGCTCACCGTCGAGGACCAGATCTACCGCGACATGCGCGCCCGGTTGGATGCAATGGGTCCGGTGAACATGATGGCTCTCGAGGAATACAAGGAAACCGCCGAGCGCCACGCCTTCCTCGAGACCCAGAGAAAAGATCTTTACGACTCCATCGAGAACACCCAGGCCACCATCAAAGAGATTGACACCTTCTCCCGGCAGAAATTTGAAGAGGCCTTTCACAAGATCAACGAGAACTTCCAGGCCACCTTCCGCAAACTTTTTGGCGGAGGCCAGGGCTTCATGCGCTTGACCGACGAGGAAAACAGCGCGGAGAGCGGCATTGACGTGGTGGCCTCGCCTCCGGGAAAGAAGCTGCAG
>DATGYF010000556.1:0-2047 GCA_035298145.1 Terriglobales bacterium
AACGTCGCCGATGCGATCCATATACTGAAGCCCTGGGGAGTGGATGTTGCATCCGGCGTCGAAGCCAGGCCGGGGAAGAAAGACCCGAAAAAAGTTCGCGCCTTCATAGAGGCGGTTCGGCAGGCAGACAAGAAGAACTGAAGATGGCAACAGCGAAAATCCAACCTGTGCGAGCAACCGGAGCCGGACGCTTCGGCGTTTATGGCGGACGCTATGTCCCCGAAACGCTGATGGCAGCTCTGGACGAACTGGAGCGGCATTACGAGAAAGCCAGGCGGGACCCCAAGTTTCACAAACGTCTGGACGAACTGCTGCACACCTATGCCGGCCGTCCCACGCCGCTTTTCTTTGCTCAGCGCCTCACCAAGGAGCTGGCCGGGGCAAAGATTTATCTCAAGCGCGAAGATCTGCTTCACACCGGCGCGCACAAAATCAACAACTGCCTGGGGCAGGCGCTGCTGGTTGAACGCATGGGCAAGCATCGCGTCATCGCCGAGACCGGTGCCGGACAGCATGGCGTGGCCACCGCCACGGTATGCGCGCTGCTGGGGTTTGAATGCGTCGTGTACATGGGGACGGAAGACATGCGGCGGCAGGAGCTCAATGTTTTCCGCATGCGCCTGCTGGGCGCGGAAGTCCGCGGCGTGAATTCAGGTTCGCGCACCTTGAAAGACGCGATCAACGAAGCCATGCGAGACTGGGTCACAAACGTTCGTACCACCCATTACCTGCTGGGCAGCGTGCTGGGAGCGCATCCTTACCCGACCATGGTGCGCGACTTTCACAAGGTCACTGGACGCGAAGCGCGAAAGCAGATTCTCAAGGCTGAAGGCAAGCTTCCAAAGGCGATCATCGCCTGCGTGGGTGGTGGATCAAACTCCATCGGCATCTTTTACGATTTCATCAAGGACAAGAAGGTCCAACTCATCGGCGTGGAAGCTGGCGGCAGGGGCCGGCGCCTGGGCGATCATGCGGCGCGCTTCCAGGGCGGGGCGCCGGGCGTGTTGCAGGGCACTTACTCATATGTGCTGCAGGACGAGGCCGGACAGATTTCAGCGACGCACTCTATTTCAGCCGGCCTGGACTATCCTTCGATTGGCCCGGAACACGCCTGGCTGAAGGACACGGGCCGCGCGCAATACGTTTCGGCAAATGACCAGGAAGCGCTCGAAGCCTGCACTGTGCTGGCCAGAATGGAGGGTATCATTCCGGCAATGGAATCCGCTCATGCGGTCGCGGAGGCGATCAAGCGCGCTCCCAGGATGAAGAGGTCCGATGTCGTGATCGTGAACGTTTCCGGACGAGGCGACAAGGACATTGGAATCCTGCGCGAGAACCTGAAGCTGGAATGAGCTTGAAGAATTGAGTCATTGAGGAATTTTGAGAAGTGCTTTTCTGCTTTCCTGTTAACGATGCCGCTACGATTCCAAAACCGTCCCGCTCTCGTCGCCTATCTCACTTGTGGTGACCCTGATCTTGCCACCACGCTGGACATCGCCTTGGCTGCCATTGAAGCTGGCGCCGAGGTCATTGAACTGGGCGTTCCGTTCAGCGATCCCGTCGCCGACGGACCTGTCATTCAGCGTGCCAGCGAGAGAGCGCTCCGCCACGGGACTTCCCTGCTGCAGGTGCTGCACCTGGCCGGCCAAATCCGAAAGAAGTCGCAGGCCGGACTCATCATCTTCACCTATCTGAACCCGGTGTTGCGCATGGGAATAGAGAATTTCGCGGCCGCCGCCGAGGACGCCTGTGTGGATGGCGCGCTGATCACCGACTTGCCGGTGGAAGAATCAGACGAATATCTGGCCGAGATGCGCAAGAGGAATCTTGCTACCGTGTTTCTGGCCGCGCCCACCAGCACGGATGCGCGACTCAAGCAGATTGCCCAGGCCTCCAGCGGATTCGTGTACGCGGTTTCGCGAACCGGAGTGACCGGGGCCCGCCAGAAGATGCCGGAAGACGCGCCCAAACTGGTGGCCCGCTTGCGCAGGTATACTGACTTGCCGCTCGCGGTAGGGTTTGGCATATCCACCGCAGAGCAATGCAG
>DATGYF010000557.1:0-4278 GCA_035298145.1 Terriglobales bacterium
CCATCAGCGTTATTTCGTCGGGGTTTCGTCCGGCAGTGAGGGCGGCGGTTGAGATTCGCCGGCGTACGTCCGCAACATTTTCGACGATGGACATTGGAAAAAAGTAAACCCGCAAGACGCGGGCGCGGTCGCCCGCGACCATACGAATCACGCTACATGATGGCAGTCGGGGGTGCGGGTTCGCTGGGATCTCCCGCAGCCGTAATCGGCAGCCGGACGAGGAGGGCGGCGAGTCCAGCCAGCACAATCAGGCCGCCTACAAGATAAGACGGATGGCTGAAGAGTTGGGGCGGATGGTTCGGCGCCTTCCATTGAGGAACAAATTGCAATCCCGCCCAGACCAATCCGAGCACCGCTTCGCCGGCAATCAATCCTGAAGCGGTCAGGACGCCGGCATTTTCTACTCGGGCCTTTTGTGCCGCATTGTAGCCGCGACGGTCCGCCAGCCAATCTCCCAGGGAGCGGAACACACCGCCGACGAAAATCGCAAAGGTTGTACCAAAAGGCAGGTACATACCCACGGCTACCAGCATGGGGCTCTTCACCTGCATCATGATCATGGCGAACCCGAACACGATGCCGACGCCGACCAGGGCCCAAGGCATGTCTCCCCCCACGATTCCCTGCGCCAATGTAGCCATGAGTCCCGCTTGTGGGGCCGGCAAGTCCGGCCCGCCAAACCCGACTCCACCGGAGTTGATACTGCCCTGATGCAGGAGCATCAAAGGCCAGTACATCACCAGGCTGGCGACGACCACCGCAATCAGTTCGGCGATCTGTATGTTTCGAGGTGTGCCGCCCAGGATGTATCCCACCTTGAAGTCCTGCAGCAGTTCTCCTGCGACCGATGAAGAAACACATACCACCGCGGCTACGCCCAGAACGATGGCCACACCTTTTCCCCCGGAAACGCCCAGAGACACCATCAATAGCGCTGCGATCAACAGGGTGGAAAGGGTCAAGCCGGAGACAGGGTTGTTGGAGGAGCCGATAAATCCAACCAGGTTGCCGGAAACGGTGGCGAAAAAAAAGCCCACGACCAGCATGACGACAGCCGCCAGAATCGCCGGCCAAAGCAAGCCGGAAATCTGAACGTAAAGCGCACACATCAGGACAAACATCAACGCGATCAATCCAAGGACGGTTTTGAAACTCATGTAACGCTCGGTCCGGCCCAGCTTGGCCCGCTGATCGGCACTCTGCCGCATATCGGAAAGCGCCTTGCCGAATCCGGAGGTCAGACTTTTACGCATTTTGAATAACGTGTACGCGGCGCCCACAAGCATGCCGCCAACCGCGATGGGCCGGACGATGTATCTCCACACCGCGTCGGCGGTATCGGCCCAGTCTTGCGGCGTGCCTGCGGGAATGTAGTGCTGCAGGCTGGGGCCCAGGAAATAAATCATCATGGGAACCAGCAGACCCCAGGCCAGGACGCTACCCGCGAACTGAATCGAAGCCAGGCGGAGTCCGATGATGTAGCCCACTCCCAGGTAGGCGGGACTTACGCTGGGAGCCGAGAATACGCTGGTCCCCCCGGTGGCCACCACCTTGGTGCTTTCCAGGGTCCCCAGCCGCACCTGGCTGTGACCCAGGTTTCCCACGGTGAAAGGAAAATCCTGATCGGCGGCAAACAGCCCAAACTTGCCCAGCATGTACACCACGCCGCCCACGCCGATGTTCCAGAAGAGATACTTGGCGGCTTGAGCGCCGCGCTGTCCGGCCTTGTGGATTTCCGACGCCGCCACGGATTCGGGAAAGGGCAATTCCGGGTCTTCCACCATGACCCTTCGCACCAACGAAATAAAAAGCACTCCCAGGATGCTGCCAACCATGATCAGAGCAGTGGATTTCCAATAGGCGTCGCCTGGACTAAAAGAAGGCCAAGCCTTGGCGATCAGGAATGCCGGAATGGTGAAGATGGCCCCGGCCGCAATGCCTTCGCCGATCGAACCTGCAGTGCGGGCGATGTTTTCTTCCAGTAGAGACCCCTTCCACGCCCGCATGGCGGCCATGGCAATGACTGCCGCCGGATAAGTTGCCGCAATCGTGATGCCCGCGCGCAGGCCGAGATACGCGTTGGCTGCGCCCAGCACAATGGTCAGCACCAGACCCAGCAGAATCGCGCGCCAGGTGAACTCGCGCATCTCCATGTCTTCCGGGACAAAGGGTTTAAATTTCTTTTCAGGTTCGCTGACGGGAAACGGGTTGTCCGTACTCATGATGAGGAATCCTCGGAAGTGGCAGGAACGGTTGGGTCTTGAATAATAAAGAACATAGATAATAAAGCTCTTAAAGCGATAAATGAGACGGCGCACGTTAACATGCGTGCCGCCTCTTTTACAAGTGCCTGAGGGGTCCTTCCTGCCGGGTGGCCAACGGGCCGCCAATCCCCGGACCACTTCAGATGCCGTGCCGGTGGCCAGTTCTGGTATTATGGCGCCTTGTTTCTCTGGCCTCCCGAGGTCTACAGTTATGTCCCCCAAACTGTTTGAGTGTCGGGATTGTGGCGGGTTTCACGGTTACCGCTCCCGTCCAAAGAATTTCACCGAGAAGTTTTTACTGCCCTTGATGTTTCTCCGCCCGGTGCGCTGTGGCGATTGTTTCCGGCGTTCCTACCAATCGTCATTCCTTCCGGTGCTCCCAAGACGGGAAACCAAAAAGGCACAAGGCGCGGCCGCCTGAGCGTTGCTTGAGGCATTGCGGCCCGCTATACTGGGACAGGTTTGCCCGCAGCGTCCTTTGCCGTACCGGGCGAACGCGGGAGGCTCGTCTTCAGCAGTAGCGAGGACCCAATCCGGGCTAGCGGGACCAAGCCCTTGACGCGCGACAGTTCGCTGGGGTCGATGTTGGTCTCGTCGTTGAGCGGTGTTGCAGAAAGTCTTTTCGCTACTCTCTTCCCCTCCGATTGTCGTCTTTGCGGTGCTCCCCTGGTAAACATTTCCCGCCTGCCGGTTTGCCCGCCCTGCCTCTCCGATATCCGCCCCATTGCGGACAGCATTTGCTCCAGGTGCGGAGAGCGGGTGTTGAGTCCGTACGCGGTCGGCGGCGAAGCCGGCGAAAATCGTTGTGGTTTATGCCGGCGCCTGGAGCCGCCTTTCGCCAGAGCGGTGGCCTATGGCAGTTACGACGGCGGGCTGCGCGAACTCATCCACCTGTTGAAATATGAACAGGTGCGGCCGGCCGCCGCGGTCCTGGGCCGCATGCTGGCGGAAGCGGCGCGCGGGCTGGATTCCTGCTGGACCCGGACACCGGTGATGGTGGTTCCGGTGCCTTTGCACGCACGCAAGCTGCGCCAGCGTGGCTTCAACCAGTCCGAGTTGATCGCCCGCACCGCCATCAAACAGCATGCGGTGAAAGCGGAGTCGGGAAGCAGCCGGCTGGTTCTGCACCCCGGAATCCTGGAACGCCGGCGAGAAACCCAATCCCAGACCGGGCTTACACGCCATCAGCGTCGCGAGAACATCCGCGGTTCGTTCGCCGTGGCCAAGCCCGGGGAAGTTGCCGGCCGCGAAATTCTCCTGGTTGATGATGTTTTCACCACCGGCACCACGGTGTCGGAATGCGCTCGCGTATTGCGCCGGGCGGGCGCATCTAAAATATATGTTGCCACTGTGGCGCGCACGGTGAAGGCTGACGCGAAGGGCGTAAATCTGCCGCGGGACTTCGCTGATGATGAGCGGACCCTGGCGGCGACGGGATAGGCGGCGAGGACAGAGGACAGACGACCTCAGATTGTTGGAACCAAGTATGTCGGGAAAGTGGAACAACTCGATGAACGGCTCGATGATGCGGAGCCACGCGCCTGTCCCGAGCGCGCACCGCGAGGGCAACGGCCATGCCCTGCATGCGCCCGTCCTGGTGTTGAATGCCTCCTACGAGCCGATCAATGTTTGCGCCGCGCGCCGGGCCATTGTGCTGGTGCTGAAGGGCGTGGCCATGACAGAGGAAGAAAACGGACACTTCCTGCACGCTGCCCGGCTGGCGATCCGGGTGCCTTCGGTGATTCGGCTGCTGGAGTACCGCCGCATTCCGCACCAGACTCGTGCCCTCTCCCGCAAGAACATCCTGCTGCGCGACCGCAACACCTGCCAGTATTGTGGGGAAGTGCTGCCTTCGAGTGAGTTGACTCTCGACCACGTCGTGCCACGATCACGCGGCGGTGCGTCCACCTGGGAAAACCTGGTGGCCTGTTGCCATACCTGCAACCGGCAAAAGGGCAATCAGTTTCCCACCGAGGCAGATATGCAACTGCTGCGCGAGCCCCGGGCCTTCAAC
>DATGYF010000558.1:0-7458 GCA_035298145.1 Terriglobales bacterium
CCTATTGGCAGAATGGCAAGGTCTTCGTTCACATGGGCACGCAGAGCACGGTGCAAACCCTGGCCGGCCTGGGACGATGGCTGAATATGGATCCCAACCAGATCGTGCTGATCAGCGAGTACACCGGCGGCGGTTTCGGCAGCAAGGCCACCGGCTATATCTTCGCGATTATTCCGGCACTGCTGTCGAAGAAAGCTAACGCCCCCGTGATGATGCGCATCAGCCGCGAAGAAGAACATTTCATCGGACGGGCGCGGCCAGGCTTCCAGGGCCGTATGAAAGTTGGATTTGCCAAGGACGGCAGAATCACCGCAGTGGACATGTACGCCATCTGCAACAACGGTCCCTACGACGCAGTGGGCGATGCGAATGCTTCCGGAAGGATTGTCTCGCTGTTGTATCAGCCGCCGGCGATGCGCTGGCGGGGGGTCACGGTCCTGACCAACACTCCGCCCCGGGGCCCGCAAAGCGCGCCCGGCGGGATGCAGGGAATCGTGATCATGGAGCCGATTCTGGCCAAAGCGGCGCGCCAACTCTCGCTCGACCAGGTGGAGATTCGCAAGATCAACGCACCGGAAGGTAAGGCGCCCTTCGGGCCGGAGGTGAACGGCAAGCGCGGGCATTCGACCAGCGCATTTCTGAAGGAAGCATTCGATCGCGGCGCCGAACAATTCAAATGGAAAGAGCGGATCGCGCGCCCCAAACGGAGCGGCACCAAGGTGCGCGGGGTAGGTGTATCTTCAAGCGCATTCTTCGCCGGCTCGACGGGATATGACGGGCTCATTGTCATCCGTCCTGATGGAAGAATTGCGATCCAGTCAGGAATCGGCAACCTGGGTACGGAATCCATCAGCGATGTTCACCGCGTAGTGGCCGAGGTCCTGGGCGTGCCCTGGGAAAAGTGCGATGTCATCTGGGGCAACACTTCCCAGAACCTGCCCTGGACTTGCGTCTCCGGTGGCAGCCAGACCACCCACGCCATGACTCGCGCGGCGCACGCGGTGGCCATGGACGCAAAGCAGAAGTTGCAGGAAATTGCCGCGAAAACGAACGGCGGCAAACCGGAGCAGTACGAAGTCGCGAACGAAAAAGTCTTTCACAAGGGTGGCGGCAAGAGTATGACCCTTGCCCAGGCGGCGCAGTACGCCATCAAACTGGGCGGCAAATACGATGGTCATGAAGCACCAGAAGATGTGAACAAGTACACCAAGGCTTCCATCGCGGGTTTGGCGGGACAGGGCCTGGTGGCGGCGGCCAAAGATAAATATCCGCACGATGGGCAGAGCTTTTCCTACGTCGCGAGCTTCGCGGAAGTCGAAGTGGATACTGAAACCGGCAGGTACCGCATCACGGATTTTCTCGCGGTCGCCGACGTCGGCACGGTGATCCATCCCAAGGCGCTGGCGGGACAAGTTTTGGGCCGGTCGATTCTGGGCATCGGCCACGCCATCGGACAGAAGTGGGTCTTCGATCCGCAGTATGGTCACACGGTTTCGCGGCGCTTCTATCACACCAAGCCGCCCACCATCCTCGATGTACCCGTGGACATGCAATGGGCGGCGCTCGACATTCCGGATCCGGAGACGCCGGTGGGCGCGCGCGGCATTGGCGAACCTCCGGTAGGGGGCGGGTGCGGCGCCATCCTGAACGCTCTCTCGGATGCGTTGGGCGATGAGATCTATCGCCGCGCGCCGGTCAACCTGGACACGATTCTGACCTCGCTCGAAGCCGGGCGGCCCATCCAGGACCCCCTGACGGCATTCATCTAAGGCGAGTTAAAACGGAGAGAATCATGGCTGTCATACGAGACATCATGCCGGCGTTCCAGTTGTATCAGCCGAGTTCCGTTGCGGACGCGCAAAAGCTTCTCCAGCAGCACGGGAACGATGCCTGGGTGATGGCGGGCGGGCTCGATAGCTTCGACTGGCTGAAGGACCGCATCAAGAAACCCAAGGCGCTGGTGGACCTGAGCGGAATCGACGAACTCAGGGGTGTGCACACCACTGGTGATGGAATCGAAATCGGGGCCATGACCACGCTCACGGAAGTAGTGCGCCATCCCGTGGTCAAAGAAAAATATGGCTTGCTGGCGCAGGCCGCGGAACTGGTGGCATCACCCCAGATCCGCAATCAGGGCACGCTGGGCGGCAACGTCTCGCAGGACGCGCGCTGCTGGTACTACCGCGCGGGTTGGCCCTGCTACCGCGCCGGCGGCAATATCTGCTACGCCGATACCCCGGTGGGCAGAAATCGCGAGCACGCGATTCTGCATGCCGAGCGCTGTGTGGCGGTGAATCCCTCCGATTCGGCTCCGGCGCTGATCGCGCTCGATGCCAAATTCGTCATCCAAACTCCCAAGGGCGAGCGCGTGGTGGATGCCGAGAACTATTTCCTGGGACCCGATATCGACATCACCCACATGAATATTCTCGAGCCCGGGCATTTGCTGACCGCGATCCGCATTCCCTCCACCTGGGCAGGCGCACAGTTTTATTTTGAAAAAGTGCGCGACCGGAACGTATGGGACTTCCCTCTCCTGAACGTGGCTTCGGCCATGAGATTGTCCGGAGACACGATTCAAAACCTCCGCATCGCGGTAAACGGCGCCGCCGCTCGGCCCTTGCGGCTGAAGGCGGTGGAAGACTCGGTGCGCGGCAAGCCGCGCAGCGCCGCCACTGGTGAGATGGCGGGAAAGCTGGCGGTACAGGGAGCCGTTCCGCTGCAGTTCAATGCCTACAAAATCCCGCTCATGCGGAACCTTGTGAAGCGTTCCATCAGCGGCGCGCAGGAGGCAGCATGGGCATCATAGAGTGGGCGACCAGTCCTCTGGGGCAGAACGTTCCGATTCACATCGCGTGGTTTCTGATCTGGGTTGCGCTCATCGCGGGAATGCTCTTCCTCATCGTGCACGCGATTTACATCCGCTACTTCGCCAAGGAGAAGGAATTCGTAGCCGACGCTTCCCCGAAAGTTGCCGCCCAGTTGCCGGCGCGCATTCCGCGGCACTCGCTGGTGGCGCGGCTGTTTCACTGGATCATGGCGGCGTCCATGTTCGTTCTGCTGTTTACCGCGTTCCTGCCCAAGGTCGGCGTCCGCTTCGACTGGGTAACGTACCACTGGATTGCGGGCACGGTTCTTACCATTTCGATTATCTTTCATATCATCCACGCGTCGTTTTATCTGGACTTCTGGTCGATCTGGCCCGACCGGGCCGACCTCGAAGACGCCTGGAAGAGGTTCCAGCGCTTCATGGGAAAGTCTTCCGCTCTGCCGCGTAAGTTTGCCAAGTATCCGCTGGAGAACAAGCTTTACCACGGCGCAATCATCGTGACCGGAATGTCGGTGATTCTGACCGGCGTGTTCATGATGTCCCGCGTGCGCACCATCTTCTTCCCGCGCAATCCTTATTTGTTCAGCGACATGACCTGGGGCCTGATGTATGTGCTGCACGGATTGGCCGGCGTCGGACTGATCACGCTGGTCATCGTGCACGTTTATTTCGCCATCCGACCGGAGAAGCTTCCCATCACCGCGTCCATGATTGTGGGCACCATGAGCCGGGAGTTTTACCTGAAAGAGCACGACCCGAAGAGGTGGGTGGTCGAGGCCTCGTCCAATCCGCCGCGAAGGATGGCTGATGGCGACTGATTTTCTAGAGCGCTGCGATGCCATCGAAGAGTGCTACGAGTTCATGCTGGCCTATGCAGGGCAGGGCCTGCCCACCGACCAGGGCAGCCAATCCGGGGGACAAGTCCGCGAATTCCTGCAGCGCGCCGCCCGCGCCCTGACTGGCCTGGCCGCGAAGTGTTCGGGCGCGATCGCAGACTCTGGACTTGAGCCCGCCGTGAAGTATGAGGCCTTTGTTTCCGTGCTGGATCGGGATGCGCAGGATTCGCTGGCCGCTCTCGAACTGGTGCTGGCCCAACCCGCCATCAGCTCCCAACTGATCGACAATCTGAACGCCTCGATCCATCTCCGGGCGCTGCTGACCGACCTGTTCCTGGTGGGAGAGATCCTGAGGAGTCAAAGCAAGGCGGTAGTAAACTCCGCGGAGTAAACCCCTGTCGTCCTGAGCGAAGCGAGAGGTTTCGCTTGCGAAACATCTCGCGGAGTCGAAGGACCCCTGTAAGCGAACAAAGCCATGGTCCCTACGGCTTTATTTCGTCACTTCCAGCCCTTTTCGATAACCTCGGTGGCAACCACTGCCAGCACAGCGCACACCGCGCCCACAATAATTTCCGGTTTGTGATCTTCCAGCCATCTTCCTACGCCAACCCTTTGCGGATATCGCAGGTAAACAATGCTGTGCGAACTGACAAAGTAATAGACGACAGCAACCGCCAGAAAGAAGCCGGTCGCGAGGTTAGGCAATTTTTGAAGTGAGATGGGTCGAGCGAAATGGGGGGCAAAGATCCACACTGCAGCCGCCACCAGCCACAAGGCCGCAAATACCCACGCCGCAGCGGTGCGTACAAAAGATTTGAGCCTCAGCCTTCTCTTCTTAAAGATTGCGGCGACGTTCACATATTTTGACCAGGCCGGCAACTGGTCGCCAAGTTCATGGATGTGTATGCGCGTGGCGGAGGGCGTGAGTTCCAGGGTCTGGTGCTTCCCCGGAGAGGAGATGTCCAGCACGAAACGGGTGGTGCGTCCCCGCAGGTCTTTCAGATCGTCCAACGTGTCGCACTTCGACTTGCCGACCACAAAGCTGGCCTGACAGCCCTGGTCTGAATCGGTGAGGATCTGTAAGATTTCACTAATGTCATCGAGGTAGAGCTTCGCCGGTGGGAGCTCAGACGGAATGGAATCCGGGAACGGTTTTATTGCCAAGAGAACTCCTTCCTGCAAAATCCCGTTTCACCGGGCCTGCTGACTAGCTTGCGGCCCGGCCACCTTCGCCGCCCACCTGCGTGTTCGGCTTCCGGGTATAGACGATCCTGTACAACTCCGTCAGCGTGGTCAAGGCATCGTTGAGTGCGATGCGCTCTGACATGTCCCTCCCGCTCTCGCCTTGCTGGCCCATCAAAAAGTGAAGGCGCTCGTTGATAGCATTCCGGGCGCGTTCGATGCGCTTTCGCAACTTGACCCGGTTCGGCTCAAACAACGCCACATCAAAGAGGTCGCGCCAGTCTCCCGTATCATTTGTCGTCATGCTCGCCTCCTCCGCCTGAACCGGGCTATCCTTGCGGACTTAGGTCCAATTGTCAAATTGATTGTTCGCTTTTAACGCTACCGGCCACCCTGACGATTTGGCATGGTGAGTTCGAAATCTGGTGTTTGACACGCTCGTGATTAACGCCAACAGCGAGAGTGCGGTGCCAATGGTTGTCAGCCAGCGAAGCATTGCGTATCTCCAGGGAAGGGCTTGTGAACATCGTAGCGGCCACTTTCCCAGTGAGCAAAACACCAAGGTCCTCTGAAGGGGGTGTCCGGGAGGACCCCTTTGGCACGGAGACCCATGGTTACCCTCCTGGGGAAAGAATTGGCTGGGTCCTTCCGACGCCGGTCACGCCTTCCAGGATTAAGGCCTGAAAGGCGGCTCTATGATTTTCGCGGAGACCGATGTGTCCCTGACCGCCGGCTTTCAGTGCGCGCCCCATCCAGTCCGGCCGCGAGCGCCTCAAAGTCAGCCGTGGGGCCTTTCCAGTGCAACTGATCGACGTTCTCGAAGAGCGCGATGTCTGTCCGGAGCGTAGCCAGTGTGCGAAAGAGCAGTGCGCGCTCGCGCTCGCGGGAGAGCGTAGCGGCAAGGGTACTCGCGTTGGCGGCATTCACCCGCCACTCCCGAGCGTCCACAGGGATCGACTCCAGATGGACGAACTTGGCCAGCACCGCCGCCGAAGACTTCGCTCCCCAGCCCGGAAGTCCCGGATAGCCGTCCGCGGAATCGCCCACCAGCGCCAGATAGTCGGGGATCGATACCGGCGCGACGCCAAACTTTTTGATCACGCCAGGCTCGTCGAAAGTAACGCCCGTCCGGCGATTCAACTGGACGATGCGGCTGCCGCGCACGCACTGGGCCAGGTCCTTGTCCGGAGTGCAGATGATCACGCGCTCGACCCGTGGGTCCCGAGCGGCCGCGACCGCTGCTGCCGCAAGGGCATCGTCCGCTTCAAACTCAACCATCGGCCAGACCACAAGGCCGGCCGTCGAAAGGACTTCTTCCAGCAGGGGAAATTGCGCTAGCAGGTCGGGTTCGATGCCGTCGCTGGTCTTGTAGTCTGGCCACAGGTCGTTGCGAAACGATTCGATCACATGATCGGTCGCCACCGCGACGTGCGTGGCTCCGCCTTTGATCATGCCCAGCACCGAGGCCAGGACGCCCCGCACCGCCGCCACCTCGCGGCCGCCTTGGTCCCGCGCGGAGGGCAGCGCGTAGTAGTGCCGGAACAACTCGTAGGTGCCGTCAACCAGATGGATTTCCAGGGCGCAACTCCAGCACAACCCTATAGGAGGTCTGCCTGATCAATCAACCGTAAGAAGTTGACAAAGCAATGCGGGCGGCTCGATCTTCGTTTCCGTAAAAGGGTTTCCGTAAAAGAGTTTGCCCGCTGAAGTGATTTTTGTCATACTCGCTGCCCATGAAGGGAAACCCCAAAGTCATTGCTGAGCTGAACAAGGCACTCCGCGAGGAACTGACCGCCATCAACCAATATTTTCTGCATGCGGAGATGTGCGAAAACTGGAAATACCACCGTCTCGCCGAATACATCAAGAAACAATCCATCGGAGAGATGAAGCATGCCGAGGTGCTGATCGAGAGAATCCTGTTTCTCGACGGCACGCCTTCCATGCAGCCCCTGGAGCTGAAAGTATCGAGGACGGTCAAGGGGATGCTGGAAAGCGATCTGTCGCTGGAGGTCTCGGCGGTGAAACAGTACAACGATGCCGTCCAGATCGCCACGAAAGAAGGCGACAATGGGTCGCGCGACCTGTTGGTGCAACTGCTCAAAGATGAGGAAAGCCACGTAGATTGGCTGGAGGCCCAACTTCACCAGATTGACGAACTGGGCTATGAGCGCTATTTGACGCAGCAGGTGGGAGACAACGACAAAGAAGACTAAACTCCACGCCACGCTGGCGAAGCGCAGAATCAGCTTGCGCCCCGAACGGAAGGACTCGGCCTCGCACAAATCTCCTGCTCTCTCTGTGCGAGGCCGTTCTCAGCGGTCGCAGAGGAATCGTTTTCATGCAAACGGTCACCGGAAAGGAAGACCGGCGGAAGAGCACGGCCTCCGAAGTCGCAAGCGCTTTACCACGCCAGTCTGCCGCCGGCGGCGGCAAGGTCATTGTCCTGACTGCGCCGTTGACCGAATCGATTGATCACGCTGGGTTCTTCATCCAGATGGCCCTGGCCTCGATACCACAGTGGCTGGAGTTTGTTCTGGACAAGAAGTATCCGCAGTGGCGCGAGGTGGAGCGCAACGATGACGGCACCGCGCGTTACATGCCTGCAGG
>DATGYF010000559.1:0-2617 GCA_035298145.1 Terriglobales bacterium
GACGTGATGCTGCGGGTCAATCCCGACGTGGCCAAGGCGCTCAAGACCAACAACGGCAAGGCCCTGATCGAGATGGAAGAGATGACCAAAAAGACCGTGATCGTGAAGAGCGATCCGGCGCTGCACCAGGAGCAGTTTGATATCAATTGACGAGCAGCTTCTAGCTTCTGGCTCCTAGCTTCTGCCTAGTACCCTCAAACACAACATGGAGAACGGGCGTCCCCGCCCGTTTTTTCTTTTTGCTGCGGTTTATTTTTGGTTTGTCATCCCGAGTGCGCGATCGAGCGCGCTGGCGCGGTGATAGCAAGTCGAGGAACCCCTACCTGGCCAACGACTGATCAGCTTATAGCGGTCCTTCGACTACGCCAACCGTTTCGCAAGCGAAACGATTGGCTCTGCTCAGAATGACAAAGAGGGAGGATGGTGGACGACTTATAGTCTCGCCAGCGACCCTGGTTTCTTATCGGTGTTTGCCTGACGGTAGCCGCTCGTTGCACAATGGCAACCCGCGTTCCCGGAGAAATCGTGAACAAACTTAGCCGAGCAGTTCTCCTGTTTGGACTCTTGTGCTGGTCACTGACGTTGGCGCTTCCGTTTGCCTCCGCACAAACTCGCCCGCGCCTGAAAACCCGCAACGTTGTGCTGATCGTCAGCGATGGGCTGCGTTGGCAGGAAATTTTCACGGGCGCCGATTCCGCCCTGATGAACAGCGAACACGGCGGCATCTGGGCCGACGCGAAGGAGCTTAAACAGGCATTCTGGCGCGACGATGTTTCAGAGCGGCGCGAGCAGTTGTTTCCTTTCCTCTGGAGCGTAGTGGCCAAGAAGGGGCAGATTTTCGGCAACCAGACCAAGGGCAGCGTAGCCAACGTCACCAATGGCATGGCATTTTCATATCCTGGCTACAACGAGATGCTGACCGGCCACCCCGATCCGAAAATCGATCGCAACGAATTTGGCCCGAATCCCAATGTCACCGTTTTGGAATGGCTCAACCGCATGCCGGAATTCCGCGGCAAGGTTGCGGTATACGGAACCTGGAATGTGTTCCAGGACATCTTCAACGAAAAACGCAGCCGCTTAATCATGCAAACCGGATGGAACTTACCTGAGAAGGGAAAGCTCAGCCCGCGCCAGGAACTGATCAACGAACTCTATCGCACCACCACGCCGTTGGATAAAGAGGACACTTACAATTCATTTATTCAGGTACCGTTGCTCGACTATGTGAAAACATCTCATCCGCGAGTGCTGTTCGTAGGCTACGGAGAGACCGACAACTGGGCCCACCAGGGCCGCTACGATCTTGTTCTGGAGAGCGCGCACGGCTTCGACCACCTGGTGCAGCAGCTCTGGGAAACCATGCAGGCGATGCCGGAGTATTGCGACCAGACGACCTTCATCCTTACCACGGATCACGGCCGCGGCAGCGGACTGGCCGAGTGGAAAGAGCACGGAGTGGACGAAAAAGGATCGGAAAATATCTGGATCGCGGTGATGGGCCCGGACACTCCTGCGCGGGGCGAACGCGAAGAAAGTGGAACGGTCACGCAGGCGCAGATTGCGGCGACGGTTGCAGCATTGCTGGGCAAGGACTATCCGCACGATGTGCCCGCAGCGGCCCAGCCGTTGCCAGATCTGTGGTGATCTGCACGAGACGCGTAGGGGCAGATGTCCTCATCTGCCCGGCGGAGCGAAGCTCCGCTATCTTTAAATTGTTAAGCAAAACCATAGTCGAGCTGCGCTCGACCGGGCAGATGGGGACATCTGCCCCTACGTAGTTTGTGGGGGGAATTTGACGGCGGGTTAGCTCTTGCCGCGGCCGGCGATCATGAGTCCGGCACCGACTACCAGCAGCACGGCGCTGATGGCAGGCGAAACCTTTTCGCTGTCGTGGGTCTGAACCCCAATATTTACGTCGCCCGCCTTGATGCCGTGATTCTCCGAATGCGGAATCGCAACGAAGAACGAAAGGATTCCCAGGATTACAACTGCCAGCCCCACTACAAATAGAGCCTTCATTAGAAGCCTCCAGATTGAGAGTTGAGTGCATGGACCCGAGCGTCCATCGGCCGCTTAAGATGCGGTCGAGGACGAACGGGATGCTTCTCACCCCTTGCTATCGGCAAAATCCCGGGCAAACTCCACCAGGCTGCGCAGGGCAATTCCAGAGGGCCCTTTAGCGATCCAGGGCTTCTGCTCTTCCGTCCATGCCGTGCCGGCGATATCGAGGTGCAGCCAGGGCGTCTCTTCGGCAAACTCTTTCAGGAACATGGCGGCCGTGATGGCGCCGCCCCAGCGTCCGCCGGAGTTGACGATGTCGGCGATGTTGGAGCGGATGATTTCTTTGTACTCGTCGTCGAGCGGCAAACGCCACATTTTCTCCCCCGCCTTGTCGAGAGCATTGCTGAAGCGGTTGTACATAGCATCATCGTTGGCGAAGATGCCGGCGTTGATCGAGCCCAGCGCGACCACAACTGCGCCGGTGAGGGTGGCGGCGTCAATCAGGTGGGTGCAGCCGAGCTGGCGGGCGTAGAAGAGGCCGTCAGCCAGAACCAGGCGGCCCTCCGCGTCGGTGTTGATGATTTCAATCGATTTGCCCGACATCGCGATCTGA
>DATGYF010000560.1:0-3859 GCA_035298145.1 Terriglobales bacterium
GGTGGTGGCGCTGAACTCGGCACCCTGCCAGATGTGCTTCTACTGTTCCAAGCATCAGGAAAATCTCTGCGAAGACCTGCTGTTCAACAACGGCGCGTACGCCGAATACATCCGCATTCCGCGCCGCATCGTTGAAACCAACATGCTGGCGGTCCCGGCTGACGTTACCTACGAAGAAGCCGCCATGGTTGAGCCGCTGGCTTGCGTGCTGCGCGGACTGCACGAGACCGGCGTCGAAATCGGAGACACCGTCACCGTCATCGGCGGCGGGCCTATCGGCCTGATGTTTGTGCAGGTGGCCAAAGCCACCGGGTGTAATGTCATTTCCGTGGTCAAGCGCGATTCACAGGTGGCAGCGGCCAAGCGCATGGGAGCGCACGAAGTGGTGCAGATCACCAAGGTAAAAGACGCGGTGGAAGCGGTGCGCCTGATCTCTCCCGAAAAGCGCGGCAGCGATGTGGTGGTGGAGGCTGTCGGCCGGCCTGAAGCCTGGGAGTGGGCCATCGACATGGTGCGCAAGGGCGGCACCGTCAACTTCTTCGGCGGGTGTGCCAGCGGCACCAAGGTCCAGATGGACACCAACCGCCTGCACTATTCGGAAGTCACGCTGAAGGCGACGTTCCATCACACGCCGGAAACGGTGCGCAAGGCGTTTGCCCTGATCGCCGAAAAGAAGATTCGCTCTACGGACTACATCACCGGAGAAGCACCCCTATCGCGGTTGCAGCAAGTCCTCCGCCACATGCTGAACCGCAACGGTGATA
Organism: Terriglobales bacterium; assembly: GCA_035298145.1. Lineage (GTDB taxonomy): Bacteria > Acidobacteriota > Terriglobia > Terriglobales > Acidobacteriaceae > JAIQFF01. Next base: position 765 of record DATGYF010000560.1, read on the forward strand.
TCAAGACGGCCATCATTCCAGGGCACTGAGGCCCGATCAGACTGGCCTGATCATAGCTCGAGGTTAGCAACGGCCTTGAGAGGCAGCGGGACGGTACCCGTTCTCTATCTTCTGGTAGAGACATTACTGGGGACATCCCACGATTGACGATCTGCACTTTCACACACGGGGGAGCACGAAACTGACATGTCATCCATCGCCAGCAACGACTCCCGTACCGCGTCCATCGCGGTTGCTGACGGATGGAAGCGGCTTCCTCCGGGGTATGCCATCCCGGAGCAAGCGCCTACCCGGGCCGACGCTCAGGAGTATTGCCGCAGCCTGGCCCGCAGTCATTACGAGAATTTCTCCGTCGCTACCTGGTTCCTGCCCCAGCGCCTGCGTCAGCACTTTTTCAATGTCTACGCCTACTGTCGCATTTCAGATGATCTGGGCGACGAGGTCGGTGATCCCGATGCGTCTCTCGAAATGCTCGACCAGTGGCAGTCGGAACTCGATGCCTGCTATGCCGGCACACCACGGCACCCGGTCTTCGTCGCTTTGGCAGAGACCGTGCGGAAATTTGATATCCCCAAAGAGCCTTTCGACGATCTGTTGAAAGCCTTCCGCCAGGACCAGACCGTCACGCGCTACGAATCCTTCGAAGATCTGCTCGGCTACTGCCGCTATTCGGCGAATCCGGTAGGCCATCTGGTTCTCTACCTCTGCGGATATCGCGATCCTGATCGGCAGGCGCTTTCTGATTTCACCTGTACCGCGCTGCAATTGGCCAATTTCTGGCAAGACGTAAGCGATGACTATGCCAAGGGACGAATCTACCTGCCATTGGAGGACTTGCGCCACCATCGTGTGCTTGAAGACGATATTTCCGCGGGCCGCAACACCCCGGAATTCCGTGGAATGATGGGCTTCGAGGTGGAGCGGGCCCGGCAGTGGTTTGAGCGCGGCTTGCCCCTGATCCAACTGGTGGACCGCGAGCTCGCGGTCGATATCGAGTTGTTCAGCCGCGGCGGGCAGGAAATTCTGAACGCCATCGAGCGCCAGGGCCATGCTGTGCTGGGGCGCCGTCCCGCCATCTCAAAGACCCGCAAACTGGCGCTGGTGGCCCGGGCCGCATTGGGGAAGCTGCTGGGGAGGCGGGGGGTGAGCCGGTTGGGGAGCCGGATATGAGCGCCGCCGTGCAGCCGATGCCGTCGCCATTTTCGCCGACCTCGTCGCAAATCGCGGTCGCATATTCCGTATGTCGCAGTATCACCCGATCGGCGGCCAAGAATTTCTATTACGCATTTCTCGTCTTGCCCCACGCCAAGCGCCAGGCGTTGTGCGCGGTGTACGCCTTCATGCGCCGCTGCGACGACATTGCCGACGACTTTACCCAGCCTTCTTATGAACGACGGCAAAGGCTGGAGGCGTGGCTGGATGCCTTTCACCGCGCCGAATCCGGTCATCCTACCGACGATCCCGTGCTGCTCGCCCTGACCGACACCCAGCGGCGCTTTAAGATCCCCGTCGAACTGCTCGATCAGCTGGCCTATGGCACCGGCATGGATATTCAGGACAGTGCGGCGGATTCATCTTCAGCGGACGCGCCCCAGGTGCTTTACGGCACCTTCAGCGATCTGCGTCTTTATTGCTATCGGGTGGCCTCGGTGGTCGGTCTGGTCTGCATTCGGATATTTGGCTATAGCGATCCCGCTGCCGAAGGGCTGGCAGAAAATCTTGGTCTGGCTTTTCAGCTCACCAATATCATTCGCGACATTCAGGAAGACGCCGGCATGGGCCGGATTTATCTTCCCGCCGAAGATCTCGACCGCTTCAAGATTGCGCCCTCGGAATTTCGCCAGGCGGCGATTCCGGAGCGCCTGCGCTGGCTGCTGGCGGCCGAAGCCGACCGCGCCCGTGAATACTACGGCGCCGCCGGCGAACTCATGCTTCTCATCGACGAGGACAGCCAGCCCGCGCTCTGGGTGCTGGTGAGCATTTACCGGCGCCTGCTGGAAAAAATCTCGGAGCGCAAGTATGACGTCTTCGGCAAGAAGATCAAGCTCACGGTAAGAGAGAAAGTCATCATCCTGGGAAAGGGTCTGGTGAAACGCCTGGCTTGATGACGGAGCGCTGGACACAATCCCCAAAAGTAGCAGTGGTAGGAGGCGGCCTTGCAGGATTGGCTGCCGGCAGCGCGCTGGCCGAAAGTGGCTTTCGTGTCAGCCTGTTCGAACGGCGTGCCTATCTGGGCGGCCGGGCGTCGTCCTATCAACACCCTGGCACCGGGGAAGTTGTGGACAACTGCCAGCACGTGCTGCTCGGATGTTGCACCAACCTGATCGAGTTTTACCGGCGCATCGGCGTCGAGGACAAAATCCGCTGGTATGACCGCATGACTTTTCTCGAGCCCGGCGGGCGTGCCTCGGTGATCAAGCCTTCGACTCTGCCTGCTCCTCTGCATACGGCGCCCGCTTTTCTGCGCGCGTCATGTCTCAATTTTACGGACAAGCTTTCCATAGCGGCAGGGCTGGCGGCTTTAACTCCCATCGCGCCGCGCGACACCGGAGAATCCTTTCTGAAGTGGCTGCGCCGCCATGGGCAAACCGAGCGTGCCATCGATCGTTTCTGGAAGACGGTGCTGGTCAGCGCGCTGAATGAGGAGATTGACCTGATCTCCGTCCCTTACGCCGCCCAGGTCATGCGCGAATCATTTCTGAAATCCCGGACCGCGGGACGCATGGGCGTGCCCACGGTTCCCCTGACCGAGCTTTACAACCGGGCTGGAGACTACATGATGGCGCGCGCAGGAGAGGTGCGGTTTCGCGCCGCAGCGGAATCCTTCCGGGCAGAGTTTGCCGACGTGAAGCTAATTCTGCCGGGAGGAGAAGAGAGCTTCGACTTCGTGATTTTTGCCGTGCCCTTCGACGTGTTGTCACGGATGTTGCCAGACACTTCGGCGGCAGAGCCATTGCGGCAGACCCTGAGCCGCTTCGAGACTTCGCCGATCACAGGAATTCATATGTGGTTCGATCGCCAGATCACCGAGCTTGACCACGCCGTGCTGCTCGATCGCACCATTCAGTGGATGTTCCACAAATCGAAGCTGCTGG
>DATGYF010000561.1:0-6351 GCA_035298145.1 Terriglobales bacterium
TCGCCATCGGCGACCACGTCGGTATAGACGGTCGCCTTCTTTGCCGGAAGCAGGCGGACCAGCTCCGACCGCAGATTGTCGAGCACCTCGACATGGTCGAATCCCGTAATCTTGCCGGCATCAGGACTGTCCGCTCCAAGCTTCGGCCCAGTCCACTTTTCCTGCGAAGGATTGTGATTGGGTAGAAACAGGATCTCGGTGTAGGAGTGATCTTTCGGGTCCGCCGCACCCACGATCAGCAGCGCCGCTCCCGGCTCGCTCCAGCCGGAGAGATAGAAGAAATTGTCGTCGGGACGGTAGCCGTAAAGATCGTTCGGCCCCTCCGCTTCATTCGAAGCGAAAAGAAGAACCATGCCGCCGTTGGCCTTGCTTGCCAGAGATTGGCGGCGCATCCGGAAATCGGAGTTGGATTGGCGGTCCAGGGCCCATGTGAGTTGGGAAAGAAGCAAACAAACCAGCAACACCTTTCGCATGCGGAGTCCCTTTGTCCCTACTTGCAATTTATTTCGAATTGCTGGTCACCGACTTGCTGGCTGCAATCAGGGCATCGACATTGGTCTTGTCCACCAGCGCTGATCCCGTGTCCACAAACGCCGGAATGGGCGCAAAGCTGTCTTTAGCCCAATCATTGGTCAGTGTGGACAGCTTGTGATGATAAAGGTCGTCCAGCATTTTTAATCCCACAAAGCTCATGGTGTAGGGTTTCTGCGAAATCGTGGCCGCGATCACGCCCTTCTGGATCCACTCCAGCGTCTTGTCGTCCGTATCCATGGCGATAATGATCTTGTCCTTGACCTCATGCTGGCTCAGTACCGTAGCGACTTCCTTGCCTGACAGCGCTTCCAGGCACACGAACGCATCGACGTGTTCCTTCTTGTCGTTGCCCAGGATCTCGGTGGCGGTGTCGAATGCGACCCGGGAATCGCCCTTCATGTCCACGACGCGGGTGATCTTTATTCCCGGCGTGGCCTCGAGCGCATCGCGGTAGCCGCGCAGGCGCTCCTTCAGGTTGGCCTGCTCGGGAATGGTAAAGACGACCACATTGCCTTTGCCGTTTATTTCTTTCGCTAACCTCTGGCCGCCAATCTGCCCGGCATGGTAGTTGTCAGTTCCAATGAAGAACAGGCGCTTGCTGGAAGGCGCATCCGAGTCCACCGTGATCACCGGGATGCCGGCCGCAATGGCGCGATCAATGTCATCCTTCATGAGGGCCGGATCCGCCACTGAGACCAGGATTCCGGTGGCTTTGCTCTGCACGGCCTGCTGAAATGCCTGCTGCTCCGCTTTGGCATCGTAGGTGTCAGGCCCGGCGAATTCGGATCGCACCTTGAGCTGCGCGGCCGCCTGGAACAACCCCGCTCCGCCCGCCTGCCAGTACGGAATCTTGATATTGTTGGAAATCAGGTAGTACTTCTCATCGGCATCGTGACCGGTTCCACAGCTGATCAGAAAAACCAGCAGAATGCCCAGAACGACTCTGGCAATTACCGTGAGGTGGCGCATCGGACCCTCCTTGCGAACCGACATGACCCGCACTCGATTGGACGCGAAACGGTAAGGATTCTAAACCCACGTGCCGCGAAAAGAAAGGAATTGAATAGGGGTCAGTCGACTACTCTGAAATCGGTCTCAAAACTTCTTCGACAGCTATCAAATCGGCGATTGCTATTGTGTAAGTCGCATCGGACTGCCGGTAGTTCCCCGGCCTATTGGTACTGATGATGTCGACGACGATATCCTCATACTCGGCATCTACGAACGCTATCTTCCCGGTGGTGATCTCGCCATCTGAAAGCTTCAGAATAACTGTTTTGTCCTGATACGGCCTGATCTCTGCCATGGTCATGTATTCTTCACAGCTACACGCCCACCGGAAACGGCTTGGTATGGGTCTCGGAGCTCAGCGACAGGCCCGAGAAGCGGCCCTGCAACAATGACATCAATCCCGTGTACCAGTATCCGAGCACGAACAAGACCAGAAAAGGCACGGTGATGTAGTTCTCGTTGGCGATGGCGTAATAGACCGTAAGCGCGAAATAGCTGCCGATCAGAAGCTCAACCCAGGGCACCCACCCCAGGCGCCGCCGGTACTTGGCGGCGTTGATGCGGTCGGCTTTCGATTCCACCCGATACTTGGGCGTGCGCGCAAAGGCCGACTTCTTTCCAATCAGCGCTTCCAGCACGGCGCGTGTGTTGGTAATGGTCAGGCCGATGCCCAGCGCCATAAGAAATGGCAGATAGAGCAAGGCTCGCGGCCAGGATTTCGGGAACAACTCGCGCTGCGAGACCAGGTAGAAACTGGAAATCGAAAACGTGGACGCCAGAAACAGCGGCAGATCGATGTACAACATCTGAAACCATCCCTGGTAAAAACGGATGATCATGGCGGGCAGCAGCAGCACCGAGAGCACGACCATCAAGGGATAGCTCAGATTCGCGGTGAGGTGGTACCAGGCCTCCAGCTTCACGCGAAAGGGCTGGTCACTCTTGATTACGCTGGGAAGGACCTTTTTAGCGGTCTGGATCAAACCCTTGGCCCAACGGGCCTGCTGGGTCTTGAAGGCGGTCATCTCTACCGGCAGCTCAGCCGGGCACTCCACATCCTGCAGGTAAATGAACTTCCATCCCTTAAGCTGGGCCCGGTAGGAGAGGTCGGTATCTTCAGTGAGCGTGTCATGCTGCCAGCCGCCGGCCTCTTCAATCGCGCTGCGGCGCCACACACCCGCCGTGCCATTGAAATTAAAGAAGGCCTTGCTGCGGGCGCGTGCCGAATGTTCCAGCACGAAGTGTCCATCCAGCAGAATGGCCTCGACCTCGGTGAGGAAAGAATAATTGCGGTTGATGTGGGTCCAGCGGGTCTGCACCATGCCGATTTTTGGATCGGTCAAATGGTGGATGGTGCGCATCAGAAAATCTTCGGGCGGCACGAAATCGGCGTCAAAGATGGCAATGAACTCGCCTTTCGCCGTTTTCATGCCCTCCGCCAACGCGCCCGCCTTATAGCCTTCACGATTGCTGCGGTGATGGTAGCTGACCGGAAAGCCACGAGCGGCATACTGCTCGACCAAGCCTTGGGCCACGGCCTGGGTTTCGTCGGTGGAATCGTCGAGCAGCTGGACATCCAGCTTGTCCAACGGATATTTCAGGCGGCAGACCGCATCCAACAGGCGCTCCACCACAAATTGCTCGTTGAAAATCGGGAGCTGCACCGTTACCCGGGGCAGCTCCGCAAAGTGACCCGCCGGATCGACCGTGCGGTTGTCTCGGTGCTTGTAATAAAGATAGACCAGAACGTAGCGGTGCAGACCGTACGACGCCAGCAGGATAAGAACCACAAAATAGGGCACCAGCAACGCCATATCAAAAGCGTTGGCGTGATAAAGACCCTTGAAAGTGGTGTCGAGGAAGTGCTGGCGGATGTACTGGCCGATGCCGCGCGAGGCCACGAAAGCGGCGAGAGTCTGAATCGAGATCGACGTGATGCCCAGGATCGTCTCCAGTCGGTCCCGACGGACCAGCCCAAGGCCACTTATTGTACCTGAAGCCAGGCGTGGGTCGGACACTCTTGTCCGACGCGTTTGAAGTTGACTCTTGCCTGGTCAATCGCTGCCTTGGAGTCACGATTTCAGTTTCTGAGAGTCAAAAGCAAAAATCAAAGTCAAAAATCAAGACCAAAATAAGAGTCGGACAGGAATGTCCGATCCATAAGGCCTAGCGGGGATTTCGCCAACCGCCTGTCTCCGAAGTGAGCTTCTCGGCCTCCGCGGGACCCCATGTGCCGGGGTCGTACATGTGCACCGGAGTGGCATTGTCGAGAATGGGCTGTACGATCCTCCAGGCCTCCTCGACATAGTCTTCACGGGCAAAGCGTGTGGGATCCCCATGGATGGCGTCATCCAGCAGTTCCTGGTAAGCGGATAGCTCGGCGGGATCGGATTCCTGGCTGGCAAGAAGTTCAACCGGCGCGCCAGCCATCTCGTCCCCGGACTCTTTCACTTGACCGCCAATTGCAATGACAAGATCGGGAGTGACCCGAAAGCGCACATAGTTGTGCGCCGGTGTATCGCCTGAAAAGATCGCGGGAGGATGCCGCAGTGCCACGTGTACCTCGGTGGCCGTGACCGGCATCGATTTTCCCGCCCGAATGTAGAACGGCACTCCCTTCCACCGCCACGAATCAAACCGCAGGCGCAAAGCCACGTAAGTTTCCACGGTTGATTTGGACTTGACGCCTGTCTCATCGCGATAGCCGTTGAACTGGCCGCGTACAACGTCGCCGGGTGCAAGAGTCCTTATCCCTCGAAGCACTTTGACTTTTTCGTCCTGCAGACCGGGATTTGCCATGGCCACTGGGGGTTCCATGGCAACGTTGGTGAGCAACTGGAACAGATGGTTCTGCACCACGTCCCGGATCGCGCCCGCCTGCTCGTAGAACGCCCCCCGGCCTGCGACTCCGAAGTTCTCCGCCATCGTAATCTGGACGCTCTCCACGTATTGCCGGTTCCAGATCGGCTCCATGAAAGTGTTGGCAAAACGAAAAAACAAAATGTTCTGGACCGCGTTCTTCCCCAGGTAGTGGTCGATGCGAAAAATATTCTGCTCAAGGAAGGCCGTATGCAGCGTTTTGTTCAACGCTCGTGCGGAATTCAGGTCGTGTCCGAAGGGCTTTTCTACCACCACCCGGGCGCCCTCCGAGCAACCGGAGGACTTGAGTTGCTTCACCACCTCGCCAAAAAGGTTCGGCGGGATAGCGAGGTAATGCAGCGGATGCCGTGCGTCCCCCAGTTTCTGCCGCAACTCACGGAAGGTTGCGCCGTCGGTGTAGTCGCCATCGATGTACTGCAGCACGCCACTGAGCCTGGCGAACGCCGCCTGATCGAGACCGCCGTAGTGCTCCACGCTGTCCTGGGCCCGCTTTTTGAGTTGATCGAGGGTCCAGCCTGACTTGGCCACTCCGATGACCGGCATGTTGAGTTCATCGCGCTTGGCCAACTGCTGCAGGGCGGGAAAAATCTTCTTGTGGGCAAGGTCCCCAGTAGCGCCAAAAAAAACCAGCGCATCGGAGATGACTTCGCTCATGGTTGACCTCATTCCAAATCAAGCCTGCTGCTGCGTAAGACTGATCATTCAGTGCTGGAGTTGCCCGGAGGAGCCATCCGGCTTCGAACGCTGGCCTGCGGGTCCGCTCTGCCGGCCGATGTTCAAAGCCGTGTTGACTAGCGCCACGTGCGAAAATGCCTGCGGGAAATTGCCCAACTGGCGCCCGCTTTCAGGGTCGTATTCCTCCGCCAATAGACCCACATCGTTGCGTAGAGCCAGAAGTCTTTCGAAGAGCTTCTCGGCCTCGGCTCTTCGGCCCAGCAGAACGTAATTGTCAGCCAGCCAGAAACTGCACGCCAGGAATGCGCCCTCTCCGGGCGGTAGTCCATCGGCTGCAGTACCGGTGTTGTAACGCTGTACCAAACCATCGCAACGGAGATCGCGCTCTATCTTTTCAATGGTGCCACGCACGCGTGGATCCGATGGCGGAAGGAATCCGACGAGCGGGACCAGCAACAGACTCGCATCCAGATTCTTTGCTCCGTACGATTGCACGAAACTGCCGAGATCGCGGTCGAAGCCATGGCGGCAGACGTCGTCGTGGATTTGCCTGCGAACGGCTCGCCAATGCTCCAACGGGGCCTTCAGGCCGAACTTTTCAGCGCTCTTGATGGTGCGATCAAACGCCACCCACGCCATCACTTTGGAATGCGTGAAGTGTCGCCTCGGGCCCCGGACTTCCCACATGCCTTGGTCGGGCTCCTGCCAGACCTGCTCCAGGTGCTCTAACAGGGTTCGCTGCAGGTCGATTGCCGGCTCGTTCTTCGGCAACTTGCCTTCCCGCGCCTGATGCACAGCATCGGCAAGTTCTCCATAAATATCCAATTGCTGCTGACCGAAGGCAGCATTGCCCACGCGCACCGGCGATGCTCCCTGGTATCCGGCCAGCCAGGGCACCTCCCATTCGGCCAGGTGCCGCTCTCCGGCGACTCCGTACATGATTTGTACCTGTGCGGCGCTGCCCGCGATGGCCCGCAATAACCAGTTCTGCCACTCTTGCGCTTCGTGGTAGTAGCCGGCATGCATCAGGGCCAGCAAGGTGAAGGTTGCGTCCCGCAGCCAGCAGAAACGATAGTCCCAATTGCGCGCGCCACGAGGCCTTTCCGGAAGAGAGGTTGTGGGAGCCGCCACGATCCCACCCGTAGGGAGATAAGTGAGGGCTTTCAGTGTGATGAGAGACCGGCAAACTGCCTCGTCCCAAGGCCCACGATAGCTACAGCGCCCGGCCCACTTGCGCCAGTACTTTTCGGT